>DATCCI010000478.1:0-2910 GCA_036511415.1 Acidimicrobiia bacterium | reverse complement strand
ACGTCGTGCGGGAACAAACTCTTGGGTGCGGTCGAGCTCGGTTACTGGGACAACCTGGTGCAACACACGCTGCTCCACAACATGGCCGCGAAGGGCTTGACGTTGCGGGACTTCCCGCTGTTCCTCTTCAAGAACGTGGTGATGTACAACGGCAACCCGGCCCAATGCTGCATCCTCGGATACCACAACTCGATGGGCACCGGCGCAACTTTCCAGAGCTACGGCAATGCGCTCTACAACAGCGCCCACCTGTTCAGCACGAACGGCTGCAACTGCGACGACGTTGCCGTGATGACGCACGAGGTTTCCGAGTGGATGAACGATCCCAGCACCTCGAACCCGACCAAGCCGTGGGGCAACATCGGCCAGGTACAGGGGTGCCAGAACAACCTCGAGACCGGCGACCCGCTGAGCGGTACTTCCGTGAGCGACGTCCTGAACGGCCACACGTATCACGTGCAGGAGTTGGCCTTCTACTCGTGGTTCTACCATCGAAAGCCGAGCCAGGGCGTCAACGGCTGGTACTCGGACTTCGGGACGTTCAGAGTCGCCGCGAGTCTCTGCTCCTGAGCGCCCGCCGGGGTACCCCCGCGATCGAAGCGCGCTGACCAGACGTGGCGTACGCTTGATCCAACGTCAGCCGCGTGGGGGGAACCATGCAGACGCCCGACTCCGAACAGCAACCCGCATCGGCCTCTGCCGTCGCTCCGGACCCGTCTGCGAGACGGCGCCGCCGCGCGCCGGCGGTCGCGGCATCGGCGCTCGCACTCGTGGTCGCCACGGCAGCGATCGCGTACGCGATCGGTTCGTCGCACACCAAGACGACGACGGTCGTGCGTACCGTGCCCGTGGCCGTCGCAGCCGCGGCGTCATCGAAGCCCGCGCCCAGTTGTGTGGCCGGCGCGGCGGCGGGCTCGTGCAACACCGACGAGGCGGCGGCGCTGGCGATCCCCGACAAGCAACTCGACGTTGCGACACGCGCCCTGCTCGCGCAACAGCTCGTCGAGGCGCGCGCAGCCGCGCTCAAGTATCCGACGGTCGCGGACGCAGTCCACGCGGGAATGATCCAGGCGGGCAAGTTCTCACCCGAGACCGGCGCGCACTTCATCAGGTACAGCGGACTGAGTACGTTCGACCCTGCGAGCCCGGCGTCGTACATCTACGACGGCATCAGCCCGACCTCGAAGGTCATCGGGCTGATGTACCTCTCGTTGAGCACACTGCCGCCCGAAGGTTTCGTCGGCCCGAATGATCACTGGCACCGCCACACGAACACCTGCGTCGTCTACAAGAGCGGACAGATCACCATTCCGTTCGCGGCCGATTCCAGCGTCACACGCGCGCAATGCGACGCGCAGCACGGCGACTTCATGCGCGAGACGGCATGGATGGTGCACGCATGGGTCGTGCCCGGCTGGGACAGCCCACTCGGCGTGTTCTCGCACAGCAATCCCGATGTGCTCTGCGCGGACGGTACGACCAGATCCAATGCCATCGGCTTCTGCCAGGGCACCTGAGCACGCCGCCGACGCCCGACGCGATGCCCGGTGACGACATCCGCGACGCGGCGCGGCACGCGGTCGTCTCCTGGTCATAGCGCCCTCGGGCACGAGTGAGGAACGCGCCCAGCCGACACGAAGCCGCAATCGACGAAAGGCGCGACGATGATCAGCATCAGTCAGCAACGTCTTCGGGTGTCGAGACGCGCACGTGCCGCCGGAACGTTCATGATCACCGCCGGCCTTCTCGGCATTGCAGCGGCGATCGTCCTCAGCGTCTGGGCAGTCCACAATCTCAGCAACTCGACGGCGTTCCCCGCCGGATCGATCGCGATCGTGAACAAGATCGACATCGTCGCCGTCGCGGGCGTCACCCCTGCGCTGATCTCGCTGCTGGTCATCGCGGCCGGGGTGCATCTGCGGACCAAATCCTTCGAACTCCTCATCGATGCGCTCGGCGCGGACCTCGAGCCCGACGACTACGACCTCCCGGTGAAGAAGCCCGGCGAGGCGTGACGCTGACCCCGATCGCGTCGCCGCTACGACATCGGCTCAGCCGTCGGTCGCTCGCTGCGCCGATTCGATCGCAGCCTGCAGCCTCGACGCGACCATCGCCGTCGTCAGGTCGCCGCGCGTGCGTTCGAGCACGGCCCGCAAGGCGTCCGTGGTCCGCCGCAGGCCCCCCGTGACGCCGTCGGGATAGTCGATCGTCACGAGCAGCGAGTAGATCTCGTCCATCGCGCGCATGAGGGTCTCGGCGCGCGCGAGCTCACCGGCTCGCAACTGATCGAGCAACTGCCGCCGGAGCTCGCTCGCGGCCTCGGCAAGACCGTTGCAGTACGGAGCGATCTCGATACCGAGCTCGCCCGGTCCGGGCAACGGGAGATCACGCACGAGCGCAAGCGTGAGCCACGCTTCGGCCAGTTCCTTCTTCGCGTCGCTCAGCGGCCCGCCCGTGCGAACGTCGGGCTGGCTCATGACCGCGTGGTCGGCCGCGGCGAGATGGTCACGCGCGTCACGCGCGAGCGCGGCGGCTGCGTCGTATTCGCCGCGATGCGTACACCGGATCGATGCCGCGCAAGCTTGGATCGCCTGACGCGACGCGGCGATGGTTATCTCGCGGGCGCGGTGCTTCTCCTCGAACGCACCACGTGCGGACTCGCCGAGCGCTGCGATCTCCGGGCCGCGGTCCACACCCGAATGCTAGGGCGGCGCAGATCGAGACGACGCGCTATGAGGAGACGGCGCGCTGCTAGGAGGCGACGCGCTACGACGATGCGGCGCGCCGCAACACCCAGTCGGGTGTCGGTCGGCGTTGCATCGAACGGACCTTGGCCGCGCGCTCGTCCTGGAGCGAACGCGCCCACGCCCACAATGCACAGAACGCCACGAACGCGAGCGCGCCTACGAC
>DATCCI010000477.1:0-5534 GCA_036511415.1 Acidimicrobiia bacterium | reverse complement strand
ATCCCGCCGGGTTCCCGAGGGGTGGCAGGAAGTGGACGACTCCGAAGGTGATCGTCGCCCGTGTGTTCCCAGGTCCGAATGCCGGCGCGCCGGGGCGGCTCGCGGTCGATCCCGACTCGTCGTTCCACGGCACGCACGTCGCCGGGATCGCGGCCGGAGACTCCGGCACGACGGCGCCGGCGGGGAAGGATCACCCGACGGTCACGGGGCTGAGCGGCGTTGCGCCCCGTGCGTGGCTCGGCAACTACCGGGTCTTCACCGTGCCGACGCCGATCGGGCACGTTGCGAACACGCCGGAGATCATCGCCGCCTTCGAAGCCGCGGTGAGCGACGGCATGGACGTGATCAACTTCTCCGGCGGCGGGCCCCAGATCGACCCGGCGAACGACGCGCTCGTCGAGGCGATCCACAACGTTGCGGCCGCGGGTGTCGTGCCCGTGATCGCGGCAGGCAACGACCGCGACGACTTCGGTCTCGGCTCGGCCGGGTCTCCCGGCACCGCACCCGATGCGATCTCCGTCGCCGCCGTCTCGAACACACACGTCTTCTCACCGGCGCTCGACGTGACCGCCCCGGATGCGCCCGATGCGCTGAGGGGCATTCCGTTCCTGGGCACGAACGGCTCGCTCGCGCCGTCCACGTGGGGGTCGACCGAGCAGACGCTCGCCGACGTGGGCTCCATCGCCGGTCGCGACGGCCGGCCGATCGAGCCTCACCTGTGCGGCCCGCCCGGCGATCTCGCGTCGCCGAGCGGAGAGCTACCGGCAGGATCGCTCACCGGAACGATTGCGCTCATCGAGCGCGGCCTCTGCCCGTTCGAGACGAAGACGCTCCAGGCGAAAGCGGCAGGCGCAATCGGCGTCGTCTTCTCGGACAACCGCCAGGGAGAGGCAAACGACGTCCCGGCACGGCTCTCGCTCCCGGGCGGGATGATCGCCAACCTCGACGGAGACCACCTGCGCGCGTACCTCGCGGCACACGGCGGCCGGACGACGGTGCGCATCGGGCACGACCCGCTCGAGCTCGAGACCGGGCGCAGCGGTGTGATCACGAGCTTCTCCTCCGCCGGCCCGACCGCGTTCGGCCACGACCTCAAGCCCGACGTCTCTGCGCCGGGCGGGCAGATCCTCTCGTCCACCCTGCCGAACACGAGCACCTCCCGGTTCGCGGTCTTCGACGGCACGTCGATGGCGACGCCGCACGTCGCCGGCTCGGCGGCACTGCTGCTCGAGCTGCATCCCGGCTGGACACCCGCCCAGGTGAAGTCGGCGCTCGTCTCCACCGCCGGACCCGCGTGGGGCGACACCGCGCGCACGCAGGAGGCTCCGGTGACCCTCGAGGGCGGCGGCCTCGTGGCACTGCCCCGCGCTGCTGATCCGCAACTCTTCACCGACCCGGTCTCGCTCTCGTTCGAAGACCTCGTCGTCACGCACGGAGCGGCGAGTCGCGCCCTGCTCGTGCGGCTCACCGACGCCGGGGACGGCGCGGGCGCCTGGCAGGTCGAGTTGGCGCCGCAGGCCGCCACCGCCGGTGCGTCGATCGACATCCCGGGAGTCATCACGGTGCCGCCCGGCGGCGAGGCCGACGTTGCCGTCGTCGCGCGCGCGGCCGCCGACGCTGCGCAGGGCGAGGATTACGGGTTCGTCGTGCTCCGCAAGGGCGACGTGACGCGCCGCGTGCCGTATCTCTTCCTTGTCGACCGGCCGGCGCTCGCAAACGCGCCGGTGCTCGAGTTGAAGCGGCAGCAAGCCGGCGACACGCGCACCGGCACGGATCGCGTGGACGCCTACCGGTATCCCGTCGCGCCGTTCGGCAACGCCCCCGACACGCCGCCGATGCGCGAAGACGGCGGCGAGACCGTCTACGAGACGTTCGTCGACCGTCCGGCGGTCAACGCGGGGGTCTCCGTGATCATCGAGACGCCCGGCGCCCGGATCGACCCGTTCTATCTCGGCGCGCAGGACGAAAACACGGTCCAGGGCTTTGCCGGCACGCCGATCAACGTCAACGGGTTGACCTCCGGCTATCTCCTCCCCGTTGGTGCGGCCGGAGCCGCGTTCCCCCGCCAGCAACGCTTCTTCGTCGCCGTCGACTCCGGTCGCGATCCCTTCGACGGGCACACGCTGGCCGGCGGCTACGTCCTGCGCTCCTGGATCGACGATGTGTCGCCGCCGTCGATCGAGATGCTGACGATGCGCGTCGCCGCCGGGCGGCCGGCGCTCGTGCTCCGGGTTCGCGACACGCAGTCGGGCGTCGATCCCGAGTCCTTGACGATCGGCTACAAGGGCGTGCTGGTCGGGGCGTCGCTCTACGATCCCACGAACGGTGTCGCCGTCTTTCGGCTTCCCGGCACGGTCCCCGCTCTCGCCGGTGGGACACTCAAGTTGCGTGTTGTCGCATCCGACTTCCAGGAGGCGAAGAACATCGACACCGTCGGGCCGTCCCTCATGCCGAACACGCGCTCGACGAGCGTGCGCATCAGGGTCGTCACGGGAACGGTGGTCGACTGGGTGCTGCCGGCGGCGGGCACCTGCGTCGCCAAGCAGCAGACGCTCAGCGTGGCTGTGAGCTCGACGCGACAGGTGAAAAGCGTGCGCTTCCTCCTCGACGGGAAGCAGGTCGCCGTGGCCCACCCGACGAACGGACTGTGGGAGGCGCGCACGTCGGCCGCGACAACGACGGTGGGCACGCACACACTCGCGGCGGTCGCGACCACGGCGAGCGGCGGCGGCACCGTGACGGTGCGGCGTATGGTGCGAACGTGTCCGAGATGACCAACCGCGTCGCGGTCGTCACCGGTGCCTCGTCCGGCATCGGCGCGGAGCTCGCGCGCGCTCTCGCGCAGCGCGGCTGGCACTGCGTATTGCTCGCGCGGCGCGAGGACCGCTTGCGCCCGCTCGCCGAGGAGATCGGCGGCGAGTTCGAGCTCTGCGACGTCTCCGATCGCGCCGCCGTCGACGCGGTGGCCGCGCGCATCCTCGAGCGCCATCCGCGCATCCACCTGCTCGTCAACAACGCGGGCTTCACGCGCCGCGGGGACTTTCTCACCGGCGACCCGCAGGGGATCGAAGACGTCGTCCGGACGAACTATCTCGGCAGCGTCTGGTGCCTGCAGGCGTTCCTGCCGGGCCTCGAAGCGGCGACGCCGTGCGACGTCGTCAACATCGTGTCGGTCGCGGGCACTGTCGCCGTGCCGCAGTCCGGTCCGTACGCGGCGTCGAAGCACGCGCAGCTCGCCTTCTCACGGGCGGTCGCCGCTCAGCTCCGCCCGCGCGGCATCCGCGTGCACACCGTGAAACCGGGGTACGTCGAGACGGAGGGCTTCCCCCAGGCCTGGCTGCCTGCGCCCCTGCGACGCGTCGTCATCGGCCCCGACCGCATCGTCAGCCACGTGCTCGGCTCGCTCGACCACGGCCGCGGCGAGACGACCGTGCCGCACTACTGCAGGGTCGCGAGCGTGCTGCAAGCGCTCATCCCGAACCTCTTCGTTCGGGTTTTGGCCCGTTCCGGCGACCGCCGGTAGAATCGGCTTCCGATGAGCCAGACGACCTTCAAGGTCGAGGACGTCGTCGCCGTTGCCGAGTTCCGAACCGCGCTCCGCCGTTACGCCCGGCGCAGCGAGCGCGTCGCCCGCCAGTACGGTCTGACGCCGCAGCGCTACCTGCTCCTGCTGATGATCAAAGGCGCGGCCGACGGCAAAGAGCAGTCGACCGTGACCGAGCTGGCCGATCGCCTGCAGCTTGCGCAGAGCACGGTGACGGAGCTCGTCCGGCGCGCGGAGGAGACCGGCCTGGTGACGCGCGAGCAGTCGCAGGACGATGCGCGGGTCGCACACCTGCGCCTGACGCCCGAGGGCGACCGGCGCCTGATGCAGTCGTTCACGGAGATCGCGACGGAGCGCGCGCAGCTGCGCGACGCGTTCTCGCACCTCGACGAGACGTTCTAGGTTCTACGGGTTGGGGTTCGTCCCGGCGCCCGGGTTCGGGCTCGGAATCGGAGTCGGAGTCGGAGTCGGGCTCGGAGTCGAGCTCGCCTGCGTCTGCACCACCTCGCAGTTCTTCACGACGTCGACCGAGTCGACAACCGCGCGGTCGCGCCCGGGGCCGCAATCGATGATGTCGCGCTCGCCGTCGGCCGCGTAGATCGTGTCGGAGCCGGGGCCGCCGAAGATCTTGTCGGCACCCGAGCCGCCCGTGATCACGTCGTTGCCGGCACCGCCGTCGAGGTAGTCATCCCCTGCGCCTCCGAGGATCGTGTCGTTGCCGCCCATGCCGAGGATGACGTCGTCGAAGCCGCCGCCGGCAAGGTACTCGCCGCGCGACGTACCGACGATGTGCCGGCCGCGCCGGTGCGGCGGCGCGGCCGAGACGGGCTCGGTTGGATCGGACATCGAGACGAGCGTGCCGTACGCGTTCTTCGCCGTCACGGCGAGGCGCAGCGTGGAACTGAGGTCGGCGGACGTCGGGTGGTAGACGACCTTCGTCGCACCCGCGATGGTGTGACAGGCCGCACCGGTCGCGTCGCAACGCTGCCACACGAATGTCGTGGCGATCGGCGTATCGCCGTCGAAGCTGCCGATCGACCCGGTGAGCTGGCGCCCGATCGCGAGCGTGCCGACGATCGCCGGCGCGTCGATCGTCGACGGTGAGAAGTGCTGCTTGTCGACGACCGGGAATGTGTGGTTCGTGATCCCGAAGTCCGAACCGGCCAGGTTGCTGCCGGTGATCCAGACGCGGATCGAGAAGCCGATGTCGGCGACCGTCGGGGTGTAGCTCGGCGTGGTCGCACCGGGGATCGCAACACACGACGTGAGGTCGCCGACCGGATTGCACCGTCGCCAGGAGTACGTGAAGGTCATCGGCGTCGAACCGTCCCAGGTGCCCGCGGTGAGCGAAAGCACGCTGTCGACCGTGTTGTCGCCGAAGATCTGCGGCGTCACGCGCAGGACGACCGCGTCCGCCGTGACGGCTGCGGTGACTTCGGAGTTTTGACTCGCGCTTCCCTGCGAGTTCGTCACGGTGACCTGGACCCGCAACCGCTTCCCGTAGTCGGCAGCCACCGGCGTGTAGAAGCTCGAGTTGGCGTTCGCGATGTTGATGCACTGTCCGTTGATCGGATCGGCAGGATCGCAGCGCTTCCATTGGTACGCATACGTGAACGGAAACGTGCCGGTCCACGTGCCGACGCTTGCAGTGAGGAAGTCTCCGAGGGTCGGCGCCGTGTCGCCGAAGCTGAGATTGACGGTCGGGTAGCTGACGTTGACCGGCGGCCCCGTGGACGACCCCGGCGGCTGCGACGAGGCGATCGCCTCCCAGTCGGGCTGCGAGCTTGTGGCGGTGTCGATCACCTGCGGGGCCGGCGTCGCGCTGTTCGACATGACGGAGAGCTGGTGGCTCGTGTTGATGAAGGCGATCTTCGTTCCGTCGGGCGAGAACGCGGGCTCGGTGCCCGCGACCGTGAGGTCGGTCGGAATCGGGTTGATCGCCGTCGCGCTCGCGCCGAAGAGCTCAGGCGGCGATCCGGCCGAGTAGACG
>DATCCI010000476.1:0-2766 GCA_036511415.1 Acidimicrobiia bacterium | reverse complement strand
GAGTACGCGATGCGGTCGATGGTCAGCAAGGCGATCGTGCCGCGCACGTCGGCCATCGGCGCGGGTTGCATGTCGTCGACCGCGTCGCCGACGCGCGAGATGCGTGCAGGCGGCATGTGCAGCTCGCCGCTGCCGCGATCGCGCGAGCCGACGAACGCGTACTTCCACTCCTCGGTACGACCCGACACCGACGCCGAGATGCGGTCGGGCTCCGGGCGGCGCGGCGGTTCGAGCCTCACCTCGTTCCGCCAGCTGAGGAACTTCCCGTACGGGATGTCGGCAGCGCCGTCGACCTGAGCGGCGACCGTACGCGCCGGGGCATACGACGTGATCGCGTCGGTGGCCCGGAACAACAAGACGTCGGCGCCGTCGGCGAGAACGACCAGCGCGATCACGTCGCCGGGTTGCGCCGACTCGAGCGTGTCGGCGAGCAACAGCGCGGCGTGCGCGCTGCCGGTGTTGCCGACGGTTGCCGAACGGTCGTCGACGAGCGCTTCCTTCGGGGTACCGAGGCGGGCGCTCACGGCCCGCGTCGCCCGGGCGTGCATCCCGCTGACGACGACCCGCGTGACCTCGCCGGCCGAGAGCTCCGCCGCCTTCAGCGCCGCGTTCCACGCCTGCTCGACAAGTGGTGCGTACTTGACCTCGCCGAAGCGCTCCTCCCAGACGCGCGACCGCGTCGATCCGGGGGTGCGCCAGCGCTCGAGAAACTCCTCGGTCGTGCTCGCGCCACCGAGGAACTCGGCGATGACCGGGCCGTCGGCGTCGTCGCCGACGAGGAGTGCGCCCGCGCCGTCGCCGGATGCCGCCTCGTCGGCGCTCGTCGGCAGTCCGCCGCGCTGGTCGGAGGTGACGACCAGGGTCGTGTTCGTACCTTCGAGCGCGCCGCGCAGCGCACCGACTCCCGACCGGAGCGCGCCGCCGAAATCGAAGGCCGACACGTCGGTGTCGAGCCGCAACGCCGCGTGAATCGTCGAGGCGTTGTTCTTGTCGAGGTACGCGGGTGAGGCCGTGGAGAACCACAGGGCGTCGGGCGTCGTGCCCGCGGGCGCACTCCTCAGCGCGAGGCGCGCGGCTTCGACGCCCATGGTCGTGGTGTCCTCGTCGAAGGACGCGACCGAGCGCGTTCCCTTGCCGCCGCCGCTCCCGAACGTCTTCGCGATGTCGGCTCGTTGCAGGCGCCGGAAGGGTACGTAGCCGCCGGCGCCGATGATCCCTCGCATGGTCGGGAGTCTATGACGCCGGTGTCAGCTCCTGTCCTTCGGGCCCGTCGGCTTCTCACCCTCGCCGGGTGAGCACGACCTTCAGCGCACCGGTCTCGCCCGCGCGTGTGAACACGTCGTACGCCTCCATGAACTGGTCGAGTGTGAAGTGGTGCGTCGCGAAGTGGGTTGCATCGAGCTGACGACCCGCGAGCAGACGCAGGAACGTCGGCGTCGAGAAGGTGTCGACGAGACCCGTAGTGATCGTGACGTCTTTGCTCCAGAGTTGCTCGAGGTGAAGCGTCGCGGGCTTGCCGTGTACGCCGATGTTCGCGATGTGACCGCCGGCGCGGGCCAGACTCACCGTGAGCTCGAACGCCTGCGGTGTCCCGACCGCCTCGATCGCGACGTCGGCGCCGAGACCATCGGTGAGCTCGCGCACGATCGCCAAGGGGTCCGCGCGCTCGGGATTGACGACGATGTCGGCGCCGAAACGCTTCGCGGCCTCGAGCCGGCCGTCGGCAAGATCGATCGCGACGATGTGGCTCGGGCTGAAGAGGCGCGCTCCGATGATCGCCGACAAGCCGATCGGACCGGACCCGACGATCGCGACGACGTCTCCGGGAGCAACGTGTCCGTTCAAGACGCCGACCTCGTAGCTCGTGGGGAGGATGTCGGCGACCATGAGCACCGCTTCGTCGCCGACCCCGACCGGAACCGGATAGGTCGACGTATCGGCGAACGGAACCCGCACGTACTCGGCCTGGGTTCCGTCGATCAGGTGGCCGAGGATCCAGCCCCCGCCGCCGAGGCACTGGCCGTAACGACCCTCGCGACAGAACCGGCACGCACCACACGCCGTGATGCACGAGACCAGCACGCGATCGCCGGCCTTCACGTTCTTCACGCCCGTCCCTACCGATTCGACCGTGCCGACCGCTTCGTGACCGAGAACCCGTCCGTCGGTGACTTCGGGAACGTCGCCCTTCAGGATGTGCAGATCCGTGCCGCAGATCGTGACCGCGTCGACCCGCACGATCGCGTCGGTATCGTCGGCGATCGTCGGCTTCGCGACCTCTTCCCACGCCTTGTCATCCGGTCCGTGGAACACGAGTGCCTTCATCGCAGACCTCCAACAGCCGTAGCGACACCACCGCGGGCTCGCCCGCCCGCTCAATAACCCAAGCGTGGCTCGGCCGAAGGCGTTCTCGCAGAGTCAAAAGGCCCGCGACGCGACGGCGAAGGTTGGTGGCTCGGGCGTCGCGACCGTCATGCGGTGCGATACTCAGGCCCTTCGATCGGGTCGGCTCGACCGCTTGGGTCGCTTGGTGAACCCCTCGAGCGCCCGCCGCGCAACGAGGAGCGAGAGCGCGGCCAGGGGCAGTTCGATCGCAACCGCGAGCAGGATCGATTGCCAGAGATCGGCGCGCGCGGCGGTGGTGACGTCCATCCAGGCGTCGACCACCAGCAGCGTGGCAGTCGCCGCGGCCGGAATGGCGACGCGTCGATCACCCCGAGCGGAACGCCAAGCAGTGAGCGCCAACGCGGCAACGATGAGAACGTC
>DATCCI010000475.1:0-2794 GCA_036511415.1 Acidimicrobiia bacterium | reverse complement strand
GGTCCACTCACCGATACCCCGGACGAGGACCAGCTCGCGCACGACCTCGTCGTCCGGAAGCCGGGCGACCCGGTCGAGCTCGACGAGACCTTCCTCCGCCTTCGCGGCCAGATCGCGGATCGACGTCGCCTTGGCTGTCGACAGACCGACCGAACGCATGGTCTCGAACGGAACCGCGAGCACACCTTCGGGCGTCGGCGGGCCGTCGAAAAGGGCCTCGAACCTCCCGTGGATCGCCGCCGCCGCCCGGCCTGCCAGCTGCTGGTAACAGATCATGCGCGCGAGCTCGGCAAAATGGGATCGTCGCGGGCGTCGGCGATGGAGCTCCGGGACCCCGTGCCGGCGCACCATGCGCGCGAGCACGCGATCGCGACGCGCGAGCTCGCGCGCTCCTGCCTCGACCGCGGCCTTGGTCGCCATGGTCGGTCAGTCTGCCTGATCGGGATACACCAAGAGCGCGTCGGGATCGATCGATAGGCGCACGTTGCTGCCGACGGCGGGCGCGTCCTGGGGCGCGACGACGACGGTCAAGGGTGGGCCTGAATCGGAGACGGCCGCGAGCTCGACGCGCGTGCCGGTGAACATCGCGCGAACGACGGTCGCGTGGATCGAACCGGCATCGTCGATTCGGGCACCGTCGGGACGTACGACGGCTTCGACCGCGCTCGTCGCAGTAACGGCGCGGGCCTCGACCGGCCCCCACGGTGTGTACACCTGCCCGCCGCGTACCTCGGCCGCGACGATCGGACCGAAGCCGAAGAAGGAGGCCGTCCACGCGTCGACCGGCGCGCGCCACACCGCGGCCGGCGCGCCCGCCTGCACAACGCGTCCGTCGCGCATGATCGCGACGCGGGTCGCGATCGCGAACGCCTCTTCGTGGTCGTGCGTGACGTACAGCGCCGAGAGCGCGGCCCGATCGAGGATCGCCCGGATCTCGGTGAGCAGGCGCCGCCGCCACACCCGGTCGAGGGCTCCGAGCGGCTCGTCGAGCATGAGAAGTCGCGGCGAGACCGCGAGGGCGCGGGCGAGCGCCACCCGCTGCTGCTCGCCGCCGGAGAGCGAAGTCACCCCTCGGGCGCGTAGACCCGTGAGCCCGACCAGCTCGAGCACCTCGTCGACGCGCCGGGCCCGGGCCGCCCGGTCGCTCGACATCATTCGCAGTCCGAACTCGACGTTGCCGGCGACGTCTCGGTGCGGGAACAGCGCGTACTCCTGGAACATCAGCCCGAAGCGCCGTTCGTGCGCGGCCACGCCGGCCAGATCGTCGCCGTTCCAGCGAATGCTGCCCTCGTCGAGGCGCTGGAGCCCGGCGACCGCACGCAGCAGCGTCGTCTTGCCCGACCCGCTCGGTCCGAGCACCGCCATCGTCTCGCCCGGCTCGAGCGCGAGGTCGACGCGATCGAGCGCGCGGCGATCGCCGAATTGCACGACTGCCCCCTCGATCCGCAGCACCTACAGCTCTCCGAGGTCGCGCACGCGGACGCGTTCGATCGCGAGAACGACCACCGCGGTCAACGCCATCAGGATGACCGACATCGCGAGCGCCTGGTCGAAGTTGATCTGACCGGGCCGGGCGAGGAAGCGCTGGATCGCGATCGGCACCGTCGGCCAGTCGGGACGGGCGATGAACAGGGTCGCCCCGAACTCGCCCAGCGAGACCGCGGCGCAGAACCCGGCCGCGACCGCGAACGCCCGCGTCACGATCGGGAGGTCGACCTCGCGCCACACGCGCCGCGGCCCCGCGCCGAGCATCGTCGCCGCGTCCCGAAGGCGCGGGTCGATACTTCGCAAGACGGGCACCACCGCCCGCACCACGAAGGGGACCGCGACCACCGCGTGCGCGATCGGCACGAGCAACGGGGATGTCGCGAGACCGCTCGGCGCGTGCTCGAACGCGATCAGGAAACCGAACCCGACGGTCACCGCCGACGTCCCGAGCGGGAGCATGAGGAACGCGTCCATCGTGCGGGTCGTCCGACCCGGCCGGGCCGCGATGGCAACGGACGCCAATCCGCCCACGACGAGCGCGATCGCGGTGGCGATCGCGGCGAACTCCACGGAGTTGCGCACCGCGGCCCAGGGTGACACGAACAGTGTGCTGGTCGACGCGCTCGTTCCGAGTGCCCGGTACGAGCCGACGCTCCAGCGCCCGCCGACGTGCAGCGACCGCCACACCAGCACGGCGAGCGGTCCGCCGAGGAACAGGGTCGTGGCCGCCAGGATCCCGCCAACCACGAGCTTCTCGCGGCCGACCGGGCGGCGCGATGCGTCCGCCGCGCCGACCAGCCGCTGTGCGACCGCGCGCCGTTCCTGCGCGCGCGCGAGCGCGAGCACCACCGCCAGCACTGCGAGGATCTGCACGAGGGCGAGCGCGGCGGCCGTCTGGAGATCGGGCACATCGATCGCCTGGCGATAGATCTCGACCTCGAGGGTGGCGTGCGCGGGACCCGCGAGCAACAACGCCACTCCGAACGACGTGAACGTGAACAAGAACACGATCGAAGCGGCGGCGAGGATCGACGGCGCGAGCAACGGCAAGGTCACGTGGCGGAACGTTCGCCACCACGACGCGCCGAGCATCCGGGCCGCCTCCTCGCGACGCGGGTCGAGGTTCGCCCAGAACCCACCGACGGTACGGACCACGACGGCGACGTTGAAGAACACGTGCGCGACCAGCATGGGCGCGACTCCCGGCCGCCAATGCAGGAACGAGAGCGGGCCGCCGGGGTCCAACAACGCGAGGAACGCGGTCGCGACCACGACCGTCGGCAGCACGAACGGCACGGTGACGAAC
>DATCCI010000474.1:0-5911 GCA_036511415.1 Acidimicrobiia bacterium | reverse complement strand
CCCCCTGAAGGTGGCCGTCATCGCGACCTTCTTCGCAACGGTCATCGGGACTCTCGGCGCGTTCGCCCTCACGCGCTTCCGGTTCGGCGGCCGGTCCGCGTACTCGACGCTGATCTTCATCTCTCTCGTCATGCCCGAGATCGTCATGGGTATCTCATTGACGGCGTTCTTCCGGCACTTCGCTCACATCGATCTCAGCATCTATACGGTCATCGCCGCGCACATCACGTTCTGTATCGCGTTCGTCGTCGTGGTCGTGAAGGCGCGCCTCACCGCGTTCGACAACCGGTTGGTCGAGGCCGCCGCCGATCTCGGCGCGACCCCGGTACAGGCGTTCTTTCGGATCGTGCTGCCGTTGGCCGCGCCCGGCATCGCCGCGGGCGCGATGCTCGCGTTCACCATTTCACTCGACGACGTCGTGATCACATCGTTCACGTCCGGACCGGGCTCGACCACCCTGCCGCTCTACATCTTCGGCCAGCTCAAGTTCGGGGTGTCGCCCTCGATCAACGCGCTCTCGAGCATCGTCTTGTTCACGGCCCTCATCCTGCTGACGATCGGCGGCTTGTTCAGCCTCCGCGCGGCCCGTAGCGGCGTCACCGCAATCGATATCAACGCGCTCGGGTAGGTGCCTATGGAACAGCAGCGCAAGCTCGTCACCGAGATCCCCGGTCCGCGCTCGCGCGCGCTGTGGGAGCGCCGCACGCGCGCCGTGCCCGCCGGAGTCGGCACCACCCTGCCGGTCTTCGTGCAACGAGCCCAAGGCGGCATCGTCGAGGACGTCGACGGCAATCGCCTGATCGACCTCGGCGCCGGCATCGCGGTCGTGAACGTCGGTCATGCGCATCCGGCCGTCGTCGACGCGATCTCGAAGCAGGCGGCGAGCTTCATCCACACGTGTTTTCAGGTGACGCCGTACGAGGGCTACGTCGCGGTGTGCGAGCAGCTCGCGCAGCGCACGCCCGGAACCCACGAGAAGCGTTCCGTGCTCCTGAACTCGGGTGCCGAGGCAATCGAGAACGCGGTGAAGATCGCCCGCGCCGCGACGGGCCGGCCCGCGGTGATCGCCTTCGACCAGGGGTTCCACGGCCGCACGTTGCTGGGGCTCTCGCTCACCGCCAAGGTCATGCCCTACAAGAAATCGTTCGGTCCGTACGCGCCGGAGGTCTACCGGGCGCCGTTCTCGTACCCGTTCCGCGGTACCGGCGGCCTCGCGGAGACCATCGCGTGGATCGAGGCGAGCGTCGACGCCGGCCAGGTCGCGTGCGTCGTCGTGGAGCCGATCGCCGGCGAGGGCGGTTTCGTCGTCCCCGAGCCGGGATGGCTCGCGGGGATCGCGCAGTGGTGCCGCGCGAACGGGGTCGTCTTCGTCGCCGACGAGGTGCAAACGGGCTTCGGGCGCACCGGCGCGTGGTTCGCGAGCGAGCACGAGCACGTCGTGCCCGACCTCGTCGCCACCGCGAAGGGCCTCGGCGGAGGCATGCCCATCGCGGGCGTCACGGGTCGGGCCGAGATCATGGACGCGGTCCATCCCGGCGGTCTCGGCAGCACGTTCGGCGGGAACCCGGTGTCGTGTGCCGCGGCGCTGGCGGCGATCGGCGTGATCGAGAACGAGAACCTGGTGGAGCGGGCCCGGAAGCTCGGCGACCGGATGCTGGCGCGGCTCATGGCGCTGCAGCGCACCGACACCGGCGTGGGCGACGTCCGGGGCCGGGGTGCGATGGTCGCGATGGAGCTCGTGCACGAAGATGGCACGCCCGACGCCGAGCGCGCCAAAGGCATCTGCGCGTCCTGCCACGACCAAGGCGTGATCGTGCTCACCGCGGGCACGATGGGCAACGTCGTGCGTCTGCTCCCGCCGCTGGTGCTCGACGACTCACTCCTCGACGAAGGCCTCGACGCCCTCGACGTCGCCGTACGCGCGACCGCCCCGGCCTGATACTGCCGGCCTGAATACCCCCGGCCTGAATACCGCCGGCCTGATCCCCCGGATCAGTCGACGGCGCTCATGACGTGCTTGACGCGCGTGTAGTCGTCGAGCGCGTACATCGAGAGGTCCTTGCCGTAGCCGGAGTGCTTGAAGCCGCCGTGCGGCATCTCGGCGACGAGCGGGATATGGGTGTTGATCCACACACATCCGAAGTCGAGCGCCGCCGACAGACGCATGGCATTCGCGTGATCGCGCGTCCAGACACTCGACGACAGCCCGTAGTCGGTGCCGTTCGCATCGCGCACCGCGTCGCCCACCTCGGCGAACCGCTGCACGGTGATCACAGGACCGAACACCTCCTGTTGGACGATCTCGTCGCTCTGTTTCAATCCCGCGACGACGGTCGGCGCGAAGAAGTAACCTGCGTCGCCGATCCGCTCGCCTCCGCACAGCACTTGCGCGTGGGACGGTAGGCGCTCGACGAAGCCTCGCACGCGGTCGAGCTGGCTCTCGTTGTTGAGCGGACCGAGATCGGCGTCGACGACATCGAGCCCGCCGACCGTCTTGCCTCGAGCCTCGGCGACGAGCATGTCGACGAAGCGGTCGTGCACCGATGCCGCCGCGAGCACTCGGGTCGCGGCCGTGCAGTCCTGTCCGGCGTTGTAGAAGCCGGCCGCGGCAATACCGGCCGCCGCCGCTTCCAGGTCGGCGTCGTCGCAGACGACGACCGGCGCGTTGCCTCCGAGCTCGAGGTGCACCCGCTTCAGGTCGGTGGCAGCCGCGGCCGCCACTTCCATGCCCGCGCGCACGCTGCCGGTGATCGACACGAGTCCGGGCACCGGATGCGCGACCAGTGCCCGACCACTGTCGCGGTCGCCGCACACGACGTTGAGCACTCCGGCGGGCAGGAACTCGGCCGCGAGTGCCGCGAGCATCGCCGTCGTCTCCGGCGTACTCTCCGCCGGTTTCAGCACGACGGTGTTGCCCGCGGCGAGCGCGGGCGCGATCTTCCAGATGGCCATCATCAGCGGGTAGTTCCACGGCGAGACCTGCGCGACCACGCCGATTGGCTCGCGGCGGATGAACGACGTGAGCCCGCTCATGTACTCGCCCGCGGCGCGGCCCTCGAGCATGCGCGCCGCGCCCGCGAAGAAGCGCAGCTGGTCGACGGCGGGCGGGATCTCGTCGGAAGCCATCAGCGCCCTGGGCTTGCCCGTGCTCCGGCATTCGGCCTCGATGAAACGCTCGGCGTCGCGTTCGAGCGCGTCGGCGATGTGCAACAGCGCGAGACTGCGCTCGGAAGGCGTTGCCGATCGCCAGCCGTCGAACGCTCCGTGCGCGGCGGTGACGGCTTCGTCGACGTCGGCCGCGCCCGATCGGGGTGCCGACCCGTAGGTCTCGCCACGGCACGGGTCGACGAGCGGGGTGGTGGCACCGTCTCGGGCATCGACCGGCTTGCCGTTCACCACGTTCTGCACGACTTCCATCGGGACCCCCTTCTCCGCGAGCTGTCGCACGCGAGGGTAGTATTCGCAGATCAACCGCTCTTCATGCAAGTAGATCGTTGTGGCACAGATTTCTAACGACGATATTCGCATACCCGGTCCCCTGCTCGACGACGTCTCGATGCAGATCATCCGGGAGCTCCAGCGCGATGGTCGCCGCCCGTACACCTCGATCGCAAAGACGATCGGCCTGTCGGAAGCCGCCGTACGCCAGCGGGTGCAGCGGCTCCTCGACGCGGGGGTCATGCAGATCGTCGCGGTCACCGACCCGCTCCGGGTCGGCTTCCACCGCCAGGCGATGGTCGGCGTGAAGGTCGACGGCGACGTGCGGGAGCTGGCCACCAAGCTGAGCGCGAACGCGGAGATCGACTACGTCGTGATCTGCTCGGGTACCTACGACCTGCTCGTCGAGCTGACCGCGCGCGACGACGAGCATCTGCTCGAAGTGATCAATACGCAGATCCGATCGATCCCGGGTATTCGCTCGACCGAGACGTTCGTCTATCTCCGGCTCGAGAAGCAGACCTATTCCTGGGGTACGTGATGGCTACGACATCATCCGAGTCGCTCACTGCCGCGGCGCACCGTCATCTGTGGATGCACTTCACTCCGATGTCGTCCGACCCGCACGCCGACATTCCCATCATCGTGCGCGGCGAAGGCGCGTGGGTCTACGACCAGAACGGCAAGCGCTACCTCGACGGCCTCGCGGGCCTGTTCGTCTCGCAGGTCGGTCACGGTCGCAACGAGCTCGCCGACGCGGCGGCCGAGCAGGCCCGCAAGCTCGCGTACTTCCCGGTATGGAGTTACGCGCACCCGCGCGCGATCCAGCTCGCCGAGCGCCTCGCCGACCTCGCACCCGGCGACCTGGAACGGGTCTTCTTCACGACGGGTGGCAGCGAGGCGGTCGAGTCGGCATGGAAGCTTGCCCGGCAGTACTTCCAGGCCGTCGGTCAGCCGCACCGCTACAAGGTGATCGGACGGCACATCGCGTATCACGGAACGACCATGGGCGCGCTGTCGATCACCGGCGTGCCCGCGATCAAGGCGCCGTTCGAACCGCTCGTTCCCGGAGCCGTGCGCGTGGTGAACACCAACCCTTACCGACCCGCGCCGATCGATCCGGCCGAGGCGATCGCGCTCGCGATCGAGATGGAAGGGCCCGAGACCGTCGCCGCGGTGTTCCTGGAGCCGGTACAGAACTCGGGCGGCTGCTTCCCGCCGCCCGCGGGCTACTTCCAGCGCGTGCGGGAGATCTGCGACGAGACCGGCGTCCTCCTCGTGTCGGACGAGGTGATCTGCGCGTTCGGGCGCCTCGGTCACTGGTTCGGCTCGCAACGCTACGACTATCAGCCCGACATCATCACGATGGCCAAGGGGATGACATCCGGCTACTCCCCGATCGGCGGCATGATCGTCCGCCCGCATCTCGTCGAGCCGTTTCTCCGTGACCGCAAGACCTTCTTGCACGGAATCACCTTCGCGGGTCACCCGGTGAGCTGCGCCGTGGCGCTCGCGAACCTCGATCTCATCGAGCGCGAGGGCCTGCTCGAGCACGTGCGCGCGAACGAGGGTGCCTTCCGGGCGACGCTCGACAAGCTGCGCGACCTCCCCATCGTCGGCGACGTTCGGGGCGCGGGCTACTTCTACGGCATCGAGCTCGTCAAGGACAAGGCCACGCGCACGTCGTTCGACGCGGAGGAGAGCGAGCGCCTCCTGCGGGGATTCCTCTCGCGCGCGCTGTACGACGCCGGCCTGATATGTCGCGCCGACGACCGTGGCGATCCCGTCGTCCAGCTCGCACCGCCGCTCATCATCGGCCAGCCCGAGTTCGACTACATCGAACAGGTGCTCCGCACGGTGCTCACCGAAGCCTGGGCGCGTATCTAGCGTCGACGACGGCCGGTCACGCGCGTTCGATGACCTCGATCTTGCCGACGGTGGCGATGAAACGTTCTCCGGGCCTCGCCACCGCGGCCGGCGTCGCCGCCCGGATGACGAAGGTCGGCCCCGCGACCGGCGCGGTGATGTTGCCCCGGTAGAGATTGACGGTGGGGTCGAGGTGGAAGTGGTAGCCGTCCTTGTCGAGCTGTACCGAGAGCGCGCCGGGGTCGGACAGCTTCGGGACCTCGTCGTGGAGTGTGAAGGGTCGGCGCTTGTCGCCGAGCTCGAGCTCGATGTGGCCGGTGATGATGCGCGCCCGCGGCCCGTCGCCGATGCTCGTCGAGCTCGCGTGAGCGACACTACGCACGACGCCGCCGAGGAGGACGACGACCGCGAGCGCGCTCACGACGGAGACGGCCAACCCGTAGGGCGGGCGCGCCGCGGAGGTGTCTGCCGCGGACACGTGGTCGGCGGCGGATCGCGCCCGGTCGAGCACGAGCCACCCCCCGGCGACCATGGCGGGGAACGGCAACGTCTCGGTCCAATAGAACAGATATGTGTCCTGCGGACCGACGACGCGGCTAGCGGCGAG
>DATCCI010000473.1:0-5768 GCA_036511415.1 Acidimicrobiia bacterium | reverse complement strand
CCTCCCCGCAGTCGCCGGCGGCTAGGGCTCGTTGCGAGCGAACCTGCGAGCACGACCGTGAAGATGGAATCGGTCCTCGAGCTCATCGGCAACACCCCGTTGGTCGGGGTGCACGCCCTGAGCCCGAACCCCAAGGTGCGGATCTACGCCAAGCTCGAGGGGCAGAACCCGGGCGGTTCCTCGAAGGACCGCATCGCGCTCAAAATGATCGAGCTCGCCGAGCGCGACGGAGCGATCGAGCCCGGCGCGACGATCCTCGAGCCGTCTTCGGGAAACACCGGCATCGGCCTCGCGCTCGTCGCGAAGCTGCGCGGCTACAAGCTGCGGGTGATCATGCCCGAGAACGTCTCCGTCGAGCGCCGACAGCTCCTCGAGATCTTCGGCGCCGAGATCACCCTCTCGCCCGGCGAAGAGGGGAGCAACGGCGCGATCCGCATGGCCGAGAAGATCCACGCCGACGAGCCCGATCGCTACGTGTTTCTCTTCCAGTACGGGAACCCGGCGAACCCGCTGGCGCACTACGAAGGCACCGGTCCGGAGATCCTGCGCGACTGCCCGGAGATCGACGTGTTCGTCGCCGGACTCGGCACGAGCGGAACCTTGATGGGTGCGGGCCGATACCTGAAAGAGCACAAGCCCGGGGTGAGGGTCGTGGCGGTCGAGCCGCCGGCCGGCGAGCTCGTGCAGGGCCTGCGCAACCTCGACGACGGCTTCGTCCCGCCGATCTTCGATCCCGCGGTGCTCGATCGCAAGCTCATCGTGCGGCCGCGCGACTCGATCGAGGGAACGCGGCGCCTCTTGAACGAGTGCGGTGTGTTCGCGGGCATCTCGTCGGGTGCCGCGGTGGCGGGCGCGGTGAAGGCCGCCCAGCAGATGCAGCGGGGGACGATCGTCACCCTGCTCCCCGACGGAGGTTGGAAGTACCTGTCGTCGGGCGCGTGGACCGACCCGATCGACGAGGTCGTCGAGCGGGCCTCTCGTATCAATTACTGGTGATCGCGCAGTAGTGGACGCGATCACCGACGAGATCCTGCACGCGGCGGAGGTGTTGCGCGCCGGTGGCCTGGTGGCGTTCCCGACCGAGACCGTCTACGGACTCGGTGCCGACGCCGCCGACCCGGACGCGCTGCGACGCCTCTTCGCGGTCAAAGGTCGTCCCAAGGATCATCCGGTCATCGTGCACGTCGCGCGCGCCGCGCAACTCGACGACCTCGGCCGCGATGTGCCCGAGGTCGCGCATGCGCTCGCGGACGCGTGCTGGCCGGGTCCGCTCACGCTCGTCGTCCGTCGACGCGCTGACCGCGTCGCCGCCGAGGCGACGGCCGGACTCGACACGGTCGGCATCCGCGTCCCCGATCATCCGGTCGCGCGCCGGTTGCTCGAGGCGTTCGGCGGTGGCGTCGCGGCGCCGTCGGCGAATCGCTTCGGCCGGGTGAGTCCGACCACCGCGCAGCACGTGCGCGACGACCTCGGCGGAGATGTCGACGTCGTCCTCGACGGTGGCCCCTGCATCGTCGGCGTCGAGTCGACCATCGTCGACGTCACCGGCGCCGCGCCGGTGGTGTTGCGCGTCGGCGGCATCGGCGAGGACCGGCTCGCGCAGCTCGTCGGCGCGCCGCTCGCGCGTCGCACGGGTGGTGAGGTCGCGGCACCCGGGACGTTCGCGTCGCACTACGCGCCCGACGCGCGCGTCGAGCTTGTGCGCGGCGACGAGCTCGACGCGCGCGCCGGTTGCCTGCGGGCGGGCGGACTTGCAGTTGCGGTGCTCGAGGCGCCCGACGACATCGGGGAATACGCGCGCATCCTGTATCAGCGGTTGCGCGAGCTCGACGGTCGCGGTGTCGACGTGATCCTCGCCGTCCCGCCCGCAGATGCCGGCGGCCTCGGCGCAGCAGTAGCCGATCGTCTCCGGCGAGCGGCTGCGGCCCGGTAGGTTTTCATGGTGGACGACGACCGGCCGATCGGCGTATTCGACAGCGGGCTCGGCGGCCTCACGGTGGTGCGAGCGCTGCTCGATCTCGTGCCCGGCGCCGACGTCGTCTACTTCGGCGACACCGGGCGGTTCCCGTACGGTCCGAAGCCCGCCACCGAGGTGCTCAAGTATTCCCTCGAGATCGTCGACCTGCTGCTCGAGTACGACGTGAGGATGGTCGTCGTCGCCTGCAACAGCGCCACGGCCGCCGCGCTCGATCATCTGAAGGAACGCCTCGAGGTGCCGGTCGTCGGCGTCATCGAGCCCGGCCTGCGCGCGGCGCGGCGTGCGACCCGTACGGGGCGAGTTGGCGTGATCGGCACGGTGGGCACCGTCGGGTCGGGCGTCTACCAACGCACGGCCATGCAGGTCGACCCCGCCCTCGAGCTCACCTGCGCGGCGTGCCCGGGTTTCGTCGAGTTCGTCGAACAGGGAGACGTCGGCTCCGACCAGGTGCACGTGCTCGCCGAGCGATTGCTCGCGCCGGTGAAGCAGGCGTGTGTCGACGCGTTGGTGCTCGGGTGCACGCACTATCCGCTGCTGGCGCGTACCATCGCCGACGTCATGGGTCCCGAGGTCGTGCTCGTATCGAGCGCCGACGAGACCGCCTTCGAGGTGCGCGCCGAGCTCGACGCGCCGGTTCGTCGCGTCCCGGAACGCGGTGAACCGAGACGGGTGCGGTTCTTGACGAGTGGCGACCCGGCGACGTTCCGAGAGCTGGGCGCGCGGTTCCTCGGTCCCGAAGTCGAACACGTGGAGGGCTGGTCGTGGAGCTGACGGTCCTCGGATGTTCCGGTAGTTACGGGTCGCCGGCGGGCGGTGCGTGCAGCGGGTATCTCGTCCGCGCGGGCGACGCGGTCATCTGGATGGACTGCGGGAACGGCGCGTTCGCGAACCTGCAGCAGCACGCGAACCCGGCCGACCTCACCGCCGTCATCATCACGCACGCGCACCCCGATCACTGCGTCGACATCTACGGTCTGCACGTGCTCTACAAGTACGGGATCGAACGCGGCGGGCTGCCCGTGTACGCGCCCGAAGGTGTCGAGCGGACGCTCGAAGGACTCGTGGGCAAGTGGACCGACACCTTCGACTGGAAGCTCGTGGGTGACGGCGACCGCGCCTCGATCGGTGATACCAAGGTGCAGTTCTCGCGCACCGACCACCCGCTCCCGACGATCGGCGTCGAGCTCGAACAAGGCGGAAAACGGCTGGTGTACACCGCCGACACCGGGCCGGGGTGGAGCGTCGAGGCGTTTCGGCCCGGAGCCGACCTCGTGCTCTCGGAGGCCACCTATCAGCACGACGACATCCGCGCGCCGATCCACCTGTCGTCGCGCCAAGCGGGCGAAGCCGCGCGCGCGGCCAAGGCGCGTCGCCTCATGCTCACCCATTTGTGGCCCACGCTCGACCCGGTAGCCTCCGTCGAGGAGGGCTCCGAGGCCTTCGGGCACGCGGTGACGCTCGCGGCGCCGCACCTCGTCACCCACCTCTAGACCGCGCACCTGAAGACCGCCCACCTGAAGACCGCCAGGCGACCCGGCGACGGAAGGATCTGTTTTGACCACACGTGCCTCCGGCCGCGCCCCCGACGATCTCCGGCGCGTCGTCTTCGTGCGTGATTTCACCGAGATGGCCGACGGCTCCGTGCTCGTCGAGTTCGGGCGGACGCGCGTGCTCTGCACCGCGTCCGTCGAGGAACGCATCCCGCCGTGGTTGAAGGGATCGGGCAAGGGCTGGGTGACGGCCGAGTACTCGATGCTGCCGGGCTCGTCGCCCGAGCGCGTCGGGCGCGAGGCCGCTCGTGGCAAACAGAGCGGCCGCACCCAGGAGATCCAACGCCTCATCGGACGGTCGCTGCGCGCCGCCATCGACCTACGGATGATGCCCGACGTGCAGATCACCGTCGACTGCGACGTCCTGCAGGCCGACGGCGGTACTCGTACCGCGTCGATCTGCGGCGGCTGGATTGCATTGCACGACGCGTGCAGCCGTCTGGTCGCGAGCGGCAAGCTCGCCAAGCATCCGATCCTGCAGCCGTGCGCGGCGATCTCGGTCGGCGTGATCGACGGAACACCGATGCTCGACCTCGAGTACACCGAGGACGTTCGCGCCGAGGTCGACATGAACGTCGTGATGACCGGCGACGGTCGCTTCGTCGAGGTGCAGGGGACGGCCGAGGGTGTCGCGTTCACTCGGGCCGAGCTCGACGCGCTCCTCGGTCTCGCCGAGACCGGCATCGAGGAGATCATCGCCGCCCAGCAGGAAATGGTGGCAGAACCGCCGGCTCTGCGAGCTCGGTGACGCCCCCGCTGCCACTCGTTCTCGCGACCCGGAACGTCGACAAGGCGCGCGAGATCGTCGAGATCTTCGTCGCGCTCTCCGACACTCCGTTGATCGCGTACTCCGTCGACGGCATCGCGTTCGTCGTCGACGGGCCCGAACGGATCGCGGCTTCAGTTGCCGCGCTCCCGTCGCTCGCGGAGGCGCCCGATGTGGAGGAGACCGGCAGCACGCTCGAAGAGAACGCGCGCATCAAGGCGCGTGCGCTCGCCGGCGCGTTCGGCCTGCTCGCCGTCGCCGACGACACCGGGCTCGAGGTCGACGCGCTGAACGGTGCACCCGGCGTCTACTCGGCGCGTTACGCCGGTGAGAACGCGTCGTACGCCGACAACGTCGTGAAGCTGCTGGCGGAGCTCGAAGGCGTCTACCCGGCGCTGCGCACCGCCCGATTCGCGACCGTTGCCGTCGCCCGTGGTCCCGACGGCGACGAGGTCGTCGCCCGCGGCGAGGTGGACGGACTCATTGCCGCCGCACCTCGTGGCGAGGGCGGCTTCGGCTACGACCCGGTGTTCGTGCCGCTGGAGGGCGACGGTCGCTCGTTTGCGGAGATGACGCCGGAGGGCAAGCATGCGGTGTCGCACCGCGGGCGCGCGTTCCGTGCGCTCGCGATCGCCCTGTCCGGGCATTGACGTTCGGTACGCTCTCCGACTGACATGGCCGTACTCGACGTCGCCGGATTCGTCGCCGATCTCAAAGACCACGCGGTCGAGCACGGATTCCACGTGCACGACGAGCGACACTTCGTCGAGAGCTACTCGCTCCGCCAGACCTGGGAGGTCGACCTCCATCCGGAGGAAGGCTGCGAGGGGCCGGTCGACCTCTACTTGTCACTCGAGATCGATCCGCGTGTCTTGCTCGGGTTCGAGGACGCGGTGATAGAGGTCGGCGACGAAGCCGAGCCCGACGACACGTTCCACTTCCCGCTCAGCTTCACGTGGGCCCTTCCGCCGCTCGCGCACGGTCCCGATCTCCTGCTGCTGGCGACCGACCTCGCGGGTGTCGGCGGCCGTGATCTTCCGCTCGACGTGTCGGCCACCGACTCGTACCCGGCCGCGACCGACGCGCCCGAGCGATCGCTTCGGATCGTGGCGCACCAGCGCGTGTCGCTGATCGGGATTCGCCGCGGTGAGGAGGTTCCGTGCGACACGCTCGAGGCCTGTCTCGCGGTGAGCCGGTACCTCCTCGATCAAGCCGTCGGGTGGCTCGACTAGCCGTCGGCGAGCGCCCGAAGGGCATTGCGCCCGTGTCCTCTCGCATGCCGACGGTGCGCAACCGCAGGTAGGATGACATCGTGGCGATGCGCACCGACTGCCGGCACTACGAGAGCCGGACGTACGCGTCCGGCGAGGCCGTCCGGAAGTGCGTGCTCGACCTCGCGCCGGAGGCGCCTTGGAACTGTCCCGCCGACTGTCCCCGCTACGAGCGCCGCAAGATCGACGCCGGATGGCAGTAC
>DATCCI010000472.1:0-2891 GCA_036511415.1 Acidimicrobiia bacterium | reverse complement strand
CGTCTCCCGAAATTTCTGGGTCGACTCCACGCTTCGCTCCCCTCCGGTCGCTGCGCTGTCGTCTCCCGAAATTTCTGGGTCGACTCCACGCTTCGCTCCCCTCCGGTCGGTGCGCTGTCGTCTCCCGCTGATCACCGAAAGCGGCGCAGGCGGGTGCTACCGTCGCCTTGGCGGTGTCGGCGTCTTCCGAAGGGGCATGTGCGTTGGCCAAGCACGTCTTCGTGACCGGTGGAGTTGCATCGAGCCTCGGTAAAGGGCTCACGGCGTCGTCCCTCGGACGATTGTTGAAGAGTCGGGGCCTCAAGGTCACGATGCAGAAGCTCGACCCATATATCAACGTCGATCCCGGCACGATGAACCCCTTCCAGCACGGCGAGGTGTTCGTCACCGACGACAAGGGCGAGACCGACCTCGACCTCGGGCACTACGAGCGTTTCGTCGACGTGCCGCTCACGCGGCGGTCGAACGCGACGACCGGCTCGATCTACCAGTCGGTGCTCGCGAAGGAGCGCAAGGGCGAATACCTCGGCGAGACCGTGCAGGTGATCCCGCACATCACGAACGAGATCAAGCAGCGCATCCTCGCGCTCGCGAGCGACGACGTCGACGTCGTGATCACCGAGGTCGGCGGCACGGTCGGCGACATCGAGATCCTGCCCTTCCTCGAGGCGATCCGACAGTTCCGCAAGGACGTCGGCCGGGAGAACGTCTTCTACGTGCACGTCACCCTCGTGCCGTACATCGGTCCCTCGGGCGAGCAGAAGACCAAGCCCACCCAGCACTCGGTCACCGAGCTGCGCGGCCGCGGTATCCAACCCGACGCGATCGTTTGTCGCAGCGACCGGCCGATCTCCAAGCGGCTCAAGGAGAAGATCTCCGCGCTTTGCGACGTGCCGGAGGCCGGCATCGTCACCGCGGTCGACGCCGACATCCTCTACGAGATCCCGCTCGTGCTCCACGACGAGGGCCTCGACGACTACGTGTGCAAGGTGCTGCACCTCGACCAGCACGAAGCCGACCTGGCGGAGTGGACGACCCTCGTCGAGCGGGTGCGTGCCGCGCAGGACGACGTGCGGATCGGGCTGGTCGGCAAGTACATCAACCTGCCCGACGCGTACCTCTCGGTCGTCGAGGCGCTGAAGCACGGCGGATACGCGTGTGGCGCCAACGTCCTCGTGGACTGGATCGCGGCCGACGATGCCGAAGGCCTGCTCGCCGAGGGGCGGCTCCACGACCTCGACGGCATCGTCGTGCCCGGCGGGTTCGGCATGCGCGGCATCCCCGGCAAGATCGAGGCCGCGGGATACGCCCGCCGCAACGCGATCCCGTTCCTCGGCCTCTGCCTCGGCTTGCACTGCGCGGTCATCGAATTCGCGCGCGACGTGTGCTCGCTCGAGAACGCGAACAGCTCCGAGTTCGACCCGAGCTCTCCCCATCCCGTCATCGACCTCATGGACGAGCAGAAGGCGGTCGTCGACATGGGCGGCACGATGCGGCTCGGCGCGTACCCCGCGAAGCTCGCGCCTGGCAGCCGGATCCGCGAGATCTACGGCGAAGAGGTCGTCTACGAGCGTCACCGCCACCGCTACGAGCTCAATAATCGTTACCGGCAGGTGCTCGAGGACCACGGCATGGTGTTGTCGGGCACCTCACCCGACGATCTCTTGGTGGAGTTCATCGAGTTTCCCAAGTCGAAGCATCCGTTCTTCGTCGCCACCCAGGCCCACCCGGAGTTCAAGAGCCGCCCGAACCGGCCCCATCCCTTGTTCGCGGCGTTCGTACGCTCCGCGCTCGAACGGGCCGATGGCCGACTGCCCCGGCTCCCGATCGTCGAAACGGCACCCGCGCTCGGAACGTGAGGTCGTGATCACGACCACCGACGACTTGGCGAAGCTCCTTGCCGAGCACGACGACTGGCTCGTCGTCGAGCGCGGGCTCGCCGCGAATTCGTTGGCTGCGTACCGGCGCGATCTTCGCCGCTACGCCGCATTCCTGCGCGCGCGCGATGCGACCGACCCGGCCCGGATCGGCGAGGACGTGGTGCACGCGTACGTGCGACACCTCGAGACCCTCGAGCGCGACGACGGCCGCCGGCAGCTCGCGGCCTCGTCGGTCGCGCGGGCGGTGGTGGCGGTGCGGTCGTTCCACCGCTTCTGCGCGCGGGAGGGTTTCGTCGAGCGCGATCCCAGCGAGGAAGTCGGTGCACCCCGCGTGCCGACGGGTATCCCGAAGGCGCTCGACGAGGAGGAGGTCGACCTTCTCCTGCATGCCGTCACCGGCGACGATCCGCCGGCGCAGCGAGACCGCGCGCTGCTCGAGCTCCTCTACGGCACGGGGATAAGGATCAGCGAGGCAGTCGGCATCGACCTCGACGACCTCGACCTCGACGACGGCACGCTGCGAGTGCTGGGCAAGGGTTCCAAGGAGCGGCTCGTCCCGATCGGTCGGGGCGCGCGTGACGCGGTCGGCGGATACCTGCGCGACGGGCGGCTCGCGCTCCGACGAGAGCGCGTGAGCCGGGCGGGCGACGCCGACGCCGTCTTCCTGAACGCGCGCGGCGGGCGTATCTCGCGACAATCTTGTTGGGCGATCGTGCAGCGAGCAGGCATTCGCGTCGGGCTCGGCGCGCGGCTGTCGCCGCACGTGCTGCGGCATTCCTGCGCCACCCATATGCTCGACCACGGCGCCGACTTGCGGGTCGTGCAGGAGATCCTCGGTCACGCGAGCATCTCGACGACGCAGGTGTACACGAAGGTCTCGCCCGAACGGTTGCGAGCCGCGTACGACCGTGCGCATCCACGCGCGCACACGACCACTGCGCGCACCCGAGACCGCCGGACGCCCGGTCGCGGCGCGGAGGCTCCGGAGTAGGATTCCGGCATGACCGAGAC
>DATCCI010000471.1:0-2573 GCA_036511415.1 Acidimicrobiia bacterium | reverse complement strand
CACCCGAGATCAACAGCGCCCCGACCTGCGCCTCACCTGCGTCCTCGGCGCGCGACAACGCGTCGCCGAGCGCGGCGATCACTTCGGGCGCGAGCGCGTTCGCCTTGCCGTTCGCGATCGTGACGTACGCGATGCGCTCACGAACGTCGTACTCGACGAGCTCCACTCCGGATCCCCCTGTTAGAACAACTCGGGAGCCTCGCCCGGCCTGGCGGGCGCGCGCAAACCGATATGCGCGAAACCGGCCGGGGTCGCGATGCGGCCGCGGGGCGTGCGCTCGATCAGGCCGCACAGCAACAGGAACGGCTCGTAGACGTCTTCGACGGTCTCCGGCGCCTCACTCACTGCGATCGCGAGCGTACCGAGACCGACCGCCCGACCGACGAACGTACGGCACAGCGCGTCGAGGATCGCGCGGTCCACCTTGTCGAGACCGAGCTCGTCGACCTCGAACAGCGCGAGCGCGTCTCGCGCGATGTCCGCGGTGACCCGCCCGTCGGCCCGCACCTCGGCGTAGTCGCGCACGCGCTTCAACAGGCGGTTCGCGATACGCGGTGTTCCTCGCGAGCGGCCCGCGATCTCGTTCGCGCCGTCGGGCTCGAGCTCGACGCCCAGGATCGACGCGACCCGCCGGAGGATCGCGGCGAGCTCCTCGTACGCGTAGTAGTCGAGCCGGGCCACGAAGCCGAAACGGTCGCGCAGCGGCCCGCTGATGAGTCCGGTGCGCGTCGTGGCCGCCACGAGCGTGAACCGCGGAAGGTCGAGACGGATCGTGCGCGCGCTCGGGCCCTTGCCGATCACGACGTCGAACCGGAAGTCTTCCATCGCGGGATAGAGGCTCTCCTCGACCACGCGAGGCAGGCGATGCACCTCGTCGATGAACAGCACGTCGCCGTCGTCGAGGTTCGTGAGGATCGCGGCGAGGTCGCCCGCGCGCTCGAGCGCCGGGCCGCTCGTGGGTGTGGTGCGCGCCCCCATCTCGTTGGCGATGATGCCGGCGAGCGTCGTCTTGCCGAGGCCGGGCGGACCCGCGAGCAAGACGTGGTCGACGGCCTGACCGCGCTGCTTGGCGGCGGTCAGCATGATCTCGAGGTGTTCACGCAGGCGTGGTTGCCCGACGAACTCCTCGAGGTGGCGCGGCCGGAGTGTCGTCTCCTCCGCGACCTCCGCGGGGTCGGCCTCGGGACTGAGCAGCTCCTCTCTCATCCTGGCCTCACGAGTGCTGCCTTCAAGAGTGGGCCGCCAGCATGCGCAACGCCTCCCGCAGGAGCTCTTCGACCGTGCCGTCTTCGCCCAACTGGCCGAACGCGTCGCGCACCTCGTCGTTCGAGTAGCCGAGCCCGACGAGCGCGTCCCGTACCTCGGCGCGCGCGCTGGGAGACGTCGATCCGGCTATCACGGTGAGGTCGAGGTCGGGTACGACAAGACGGGCCTTCAGGTCGACGAGGAGGCGCTGCGCGGTGCGCTTGCCGACGCCGGGTACGGCGACGAGCGAATCAAGGTCGTCCTCGGCGAGACACCGGCGCAGGCTCGACGGCGAGTGCACCGACAAGATGGCGAGCGCGAGCTTCGGTCCGACCCCACTCGCGGTGATGAGCGCCTCGAACGTGTCGCGCTCGTCGCGCGTCGGGAAGCCGAACAGGATCAGTGCGTCTTCGCGCACGTGCTGATGCGTGAACAAGAACGCGGTTGCGCCGGGCTCCAGGCCCGGGACCGCGCTGATCGGGACGAGCACGCGGTACCCGATGCCGCCCACCTCGACGAGGATCTCGCCGCCCAGGCTCCGCTCGACCACCGCGCCACGCAGAGAGCCGATCACGACGGGATCCGATCGAGCAGTCGCACGCGGCCGTGATGACAGCAGGCGAGGGCCAGGGCGTCGGCCGCGTCGGCCGGTTTCGGGACGTCCCGGAGCGAGAGCAACCGGGTGATCATCGCCTGCACCGCGAGCTTGTCGGCGCGACCGTCGCCGGTAACGGCGAGCTTCACCTCGTTGGGGCTGTACTGCGTGACCGGAACGCCCGCACGGGCCGCGACGACCAGCGCGAGACCGCTCGCCTGCCCGACCGACATCGCGGTGCGGACGTTGGCCTGGAACAGGACCCGCTCGACGGCCAACGCCGAGGGCCGGAGCTGGGCCACGAGCGCGCCGAGCTCGTCGTCGAGGGCGAGGAGACGCTCGGGCAACGGGTCGGCCGCAGAGGTGCGGATGACCCCGCACGCCGTCGCCCGCAGTCGCCCGTGATCGCGGATAACTGCGCCGTAACCGCAGCGCGAGACACCGGGGTCGATGCCCAAGACGGGCCCGGCTGGATCGAACACAGGTTCGATCCTAGGGGGTGGCCTGCCCGACCACGAGGATCCCGAGTCGGCCGTTGCTCAGGGTCGGCGGCGCAGCATGCGCCACAGGACGAAGGCCAAGAGCGCACCGATGCCGATCGGCACGAGGCGCCGCGTGACCGGCGCGCCGGCTACTCCCAACAGGTCGACCGGCTCGACCTCCGGACCGTCGATGCGGCGCGGTCCGGTTGCCGACGGCGTCGCGGCCGGCGAATGACCGTTCGGCGCGACCA
>DATCCI010000470.1:0-4966 GCA_036511415.1 Acidimicrobiia bacterium | reverse complement strand
GCCCTTCCGTGATCGGATGCACGTCGAAGCCGCCGGCTGGTACTTCGACTACGCCAAGCACCGGGTGAGCGCCGAGACGCTGGAGCTGTTGTTCGACCTCATCGTCGCCCGCGGTCTGCAGGCACGCATCGAGGCGATGTTCCGCGGCGAGCACGTCAACATCACGGAGAACCGCTCGGTCTTGCACGTCGCACTGCGGATGCCGGCGGATGCGTCTCTGGTCGTCGACGGCGTCGACGTCGTGGCCGAGGTACACCGAGTGCTGCAGCAGATGTCGGAGTTCGCAACGTCGATCCGCGGCGGGAGCCGCGTGGGCCACACCGGACGAGCGATTCGCAACGTGGTGAACATCGGCATCGGAGGCAGTGATCTCGGACCGTCGATGGCCTATGACGGGTTGCGTGCCTACAGCCGGCGCGACATGCAGTTCCGGTTCGTGTCGAACGTCGACGGCGCCGATCTCGTCGATGCGCTGGAGGGGCTCGACGCAGCCGAGACGCTGTTCATCGTCTCCTCGAAGACGTTCACGACGCTGGAGACGCTCACGAACGCCCGCGCCGCGCGTGCATGGTTGCTCGATGCGATGGGCGGCGACGAAGCCGCGGTGGCCCGTCACTTCGTCGCGGTGTCCACCAATTCGGCGAAGGTGGCCGAGTTCGGCATCGATACCGCCGACATGTTCGCGTTCTGGGACTGGGTGGGTGGTCGCTATTCGCTCTGGTCGGCGATCGGGCTGTCGTTGATGGTCGCGATCGGTCCGGACAACTTCCGCGATCTGCTCGCCGGAGCGCACGCGATGGACGAGCACTTCCGTACCGCGCCGTTCGAGGCCAACATGCCGGTGCTCATGGGCGTGCTCGGTTGCTGGTACCGCGACTTCCTCGACGCGCAGACGCAGGCGGTCGTTCCGTACGCGCACGCGCTCGTGAAGCTGCCGTCGTATCTGCAACAGCTCGAGATGGAGAGCAACGGCAAGTCGGTACGGGCCGACGGTTCGGAGGTCGACACGCTCACGGGCGAGATCGTGTGGGGCACCGTCGGCACGAACGGCCAGCACGCGTACTTCCAGCTCTTGCACCAGGGCACCGGCACCGTACCGATCGACTTCATCGGATTCGATCGTCCGCAACCCGGTCACGAGCTCGGTGACCAGCACGACCTCCTGGTCGCGAACCTGTTCGCGCAAGCCGAAGGGCTCGCGTTCGGCACCGACGATCCGTCGCTACCGCCCTACCGCGTGATGCCGGGCAGCCGGCCGTCGTCGACCTTCATGGCACCGCGTCTCACTCCGTTCGCGCTGGGAGCACTGATTGCCGCGTACGAGCACAAGGTGTTGACGCTCGGCACGATCTGGGGCATCGATTCGTTCGACCAGTGGGGCGTCGAGCTCGGCAAGGTGCTCGCGCTGCGCATCGCGTCGGAGATCTCGGCACCGTCGGACGTCGATCTCGCCCACGACCCCTCGACCAACGCCCTGATCCGGCGCTATCGCGGGCGTTCCTCCTAGTCTTTCGGCATGGGTCAGCCGATCGCGGTGACGGTGCGCGCAGGTGGGGCACCCGACGTTCGCTTCTTCGAGTGCAACCGTTCGCTCACGGGCATGGCGATCGAGGTGTACACCGCGGATTCCGCGGTCGCGGCCGCCGGGGCCCGGCCACCCGACGTGCTCGCGCGGCGGTTGCTCGATGCGGGCGCGGTCAAGGTGACGATCTACTCGAACGTCGTGACCGTGGAGGCGCCGGCCGGCGTCTGGGCCGACCTCGAGCCCAAGGCGATCTTCACGCTCGAGCACCTGTTCGAGTTCTACGGAGATGACGCCGGCTGGTCGTTCGAAGCCCGCGGCGTCGAGCCGGAGATCTCCAAGATCCAGTAGCTGCTGCCGCTCATCCGGTTGCGGGGGCGAACATATGTTCGCTATCGTCGGATCGTGGTCGCAGCCCCGGTTCTTCCCCCCAGCCCGTCGCCCAACCTGTCGCCCAGCCTGCCCAAACGCGACGAGCACGCTCGGGCGCAACTGCGGGCGGCGGCCACGCGTGCCGCTCCGGCGGTGCTGGCCGGTGAACGGCTCCTCGCCGTCGCCGGTCCGATCGGTCACCTTCTCCCGGCGGGCGGTGTTCGGCGCGGCAGCACGGTTGCGCTCGATGGGCCTCCGGGTGCGGGGTCGACGACCGTTGCCTTCCTCCTCGCCGCGGCAACCACCTCCGTAGGCGAATGGGCGGCGGTCGTCGACCCCGACGGCACGTTGGGGGCACGGGCCGCGGCCCAGACGGGTGTCGCCCTGGAACGGTGCGCGGTCGTCCGGCACGTCTCGCCCGATCGATGGCCGATGGTCGTCGGCGCCCTGCTCGACGGGGTCTCGCTCGTCGCGGCCGTCGTTCCACCGAGTTTGCGGTCCGGCGACGCCCGCCGGCTCGCAGCCCGGGCGCGCGAGCGCGCCACCGTGCTCGTCGCGCTCGGGCCGTGGCCGGTCGAGGCCTCCCTGCGCCTCCACGCGCGCGGCTGGAACTGGTCGGGGCTCATAGCCGACGGAGGCCTGCTCGCCGACCGCGAGCTCGACGTACGCGTCGAGGGAAAAGGGGTGCGCACGCACGCCCAGGCCGGATGAAGAGGAGCGGCAGCGGAGCCGACCGGATGGGAGGCGGAGCGCGAGCGACCAATGTGGGGAGTCCCAGCCGGACCGGTTGTGTCTGGTGTCCCGATTGGCCGGTGATCGCGGCCCGTCGCCGGGCTGACGACGCCGATCTGCGGGACCGGCCGCTGATCGTGCGCGAACGGGTGGGGAGTCGCGACATCGTGCGCTGCGCGTCGGCCGAAGCGCGCGCGGCGGGCGTGACGCGAGGTATGCGCCGGCGGGAGGCCGAGGCGCGTTGCCCGGAAGCGGAGTGCGTCTATGCCGACGAAGCGAACGAGGCGCGCACGTTCGAAGTGGTGGCCCGTGCGATCGAGGTCTTCACTCCGCGCGTGGTGCTCGAGCGTCCCGGTCGCTGCGAGTTCCCGACCCGGGGACCGTCGCGCTACTTCGGTGGCGACGACGCGCTCGCGGCGCAGATCCGTGCCGGTGTCGCGTCCGCACTCGGTCCCGACGGCACCGACGTGCGCGTCGGGATCGCCGACGGCGCATTCGTCGCCCGCCTCGCGGCGAGGCGTTCGGCCGTCGTACCGGTGGGCGGATCGGCCGAATACGTCGCGCCGTGGCCGGTGTCGGTGCTCGACGACGACGATCTCGCCAGTTTGCTCGTTCGCCTCGGTCTGTCCACCCTCGGCGCCGTTGCCGCGTTGGCCCCCGACGCGGTGCTCGCCCGCTTCGGAACCGAAGGCCGCCGGATCCACGCACTGTCGCGGGGCATCGACCCCGGGCCGTCGGTGCTCGTCGCTCCGCCACCGGATCTCGTCGAGCGCACCGAGCTCGACCCGCCCGCGGAACGGGTCGACGTCGCCGCGTTCGCGGCGAAAGAGCTCGCGGATCGCTTGCTCGAACGTCTCGCCGAACGCGGCCTCGCGTGCACGCGCGTGCTCGTCGAGGCCGAGACCGAGCACGGCGAACGGCTCACGCGTTGCTGGCGTCACGCCCGTTCGGAGCTCGGCGACGCGCTCACTCCCGGGGCGCTCGCCGAGCGGGTGCGCTGGCAGCTCGACGCGTGGATCACCACCGGCGAGACGACCGCCGGCATCACCGGCCTGGCGCTGATTCCCGACGAGGTCGTGCCGGCCGACGGCCGCCAGCTCGGATTCTGGGGTGGCGACCAGGTCGCGCACCAACGGGCCGATCGCGCGCTCGCTCGCGTCCAGGGGATGCTCGGGTACGACGCGGTGACGACCGCCGTCGTGCAAGGTGGCCGCACTCCGGCCGAGCAGGTGCGATGGGTTCCGTGGGGAGAGCCGCGCGAGCCCGGGCTCCCGCTTGCGATCGGTCGCGAGGTCGCGGCGTGGCCCGGCGCGCTCCCGCCCCCGTTTCCGGCGCGCGTGTTCGACCCGCCGCTTCCCGCCGAGCTCGTCGACGCGGGCGGAGGCGCGATCGCGGTGAACGGCCGGGGTGAGCAGATGTATCCGCCGGCATACGTGCGTTGTCGAGCCCTTCCGGCCGGCGGGGGTGTGGTGCGCGCGTGGGCGGGCCCGTGGGCGCACGACGTGCGTTGGTGGGACGCGCACGCGCATCGTCGATGCGCGCGTTGGCAACTGGTCGTCGGTGCGGACGAAGCGCAGCGGAGCGGAGCCCGAGGGAGCCATCGTGACGACGTCGCGTGCATCGTGGTCGTCGAAGGTGGACGCGCGGGCGTCGAAGCGATCTACGACTGATCTGACCCAACGAATCCGGAGCGCGGGCCGTGTACGCGGAGTTGCACTGCCATTCGAATTTCTCGTTTCTCGACGGCGCCAGCCATCCCGAGGAGCTGGCCGAAGAAGCGGCGCGCCTCGGTCTGGGTGCGCTCGCGATCACCGATCACGACGGTTTCTACGGCGTCGTGCGCTTCGCGGAGGCGGCCCGGCCGCTCGCGCTGCCGACGGTGTTCGGCGCGGAGCTGACCCTCGGCGTGCGCGATTCCCACGACGGGCCGAACCGCGGGCCACACGACGGGTCACACGGCACGCCGGCCAACGGGATGGCCGATCCGGCCGGCGAGCACCTCATCGTGCTCTCGCAGAGCACGGTCGGCTACTCCCGGCTCGCCAAGGCGATCAGCGAGGCGCAGCTCGCGGGGGAGAAAGGGGCGCCGCGCACGTCGTTGGCCCGGCTTGCCGACGCGGGCCGGGCACCGGTGTACGGCCACGGCCCGAGCCCCGGCAACGACAGCTGGTTCGTGCTCACCGGATGTCGCAAGGGCACGGTGCCGGCTGCGCTCGTCCGGGACGGCCCCGCCGCCGCCGAGCGGGCGTTGCGTGAGCTGGTCGACGGGTTCGGGCGTGATCGCGTGCTCGTCGAGCTGTGGGATCACGGCGATCCGCTCGACCGTCACCGCAACGACGC
>DATCCI010000469.1:0-3938 GCA_036511415.1 Acidimicrobiia bacterium | reverse complement strand
GTCATCGACGTGCGCGACCGGGTCGTGGTGATGGGGATCCTGAACCGCACACCCGATTCGTTCTACGACCGGGGCGCGACCTGGGATTTCGACGCGTTCCTGCGGCGGGCGGAGCAACTCGTCGCCGACGGTGCCGATCTGCTCGACGTCGGCGGGGTGAAGGCGGGCCCGGGCCCCGAGGTCGACGAGAACGAGGAGCTCGACCGCGTGGTCCCGGCAGTGGAGGCGTTGCGGTCTCGCTTCGACGTGCCGCTCTCCGTCGACACGTGGCGCGCGTCCGTCCTCGACGCCGCGTGCACGGCCGGCGCGGTCGTGGGCAACGACATCTCCGGGTTCGACGACCCCGACTACCTCCGGGTCGCCGCGAAACACGATGCCACCGTCGTCGCGACCCACATCCGGTTGCGGCCGCGCGTCGCCGATCCCGAACCGCACTACGACGACCTCGTCGCCGACGTCACGGAGTTCCTGCGTGCCCGGGCCGGGCGCGCCGAGTCCGTCGGCCTGCGACCCGAGCAGATCGTCCTCGACGCCGGTCTCGACCTCGGCAAGACACCGGCCCAGAGTGCGGTGCTGCTGCGGGAGAGCGCGCAGCACGCGATGCTCGGGTACCCGCTCTTGCTTTCCGCCTCGAACAAGCGCTTCATAGGAGAGCTGCTCGGGCGTGAGATCGACGATCGCCGTGCCGAATCGCTCGCCGCGGTCGCCTACGGAGTGATGCACGGGTGCCGGGTGGTGCGCGTCCACGACGTCCTCGGCACCGCAAGGGTCTGCCGCACGATCGAGGCGATGCTGTGAGCATTCTTCTGGTACAGGGTTCCGATCCGGCGTTGCGCGATCGCGAGGTGCAGCGTCTCGTCGACGAGCTGCTCGGCGGCGAAGATCGCTCGTTCGCGCTCGACGATCACACGCTGGCGAGCCGCCGGCGCGCGGGCGACCCCGCGCCCGACACCGACGACGAAGACGAGACACGCGCGTCGGAAGGGTCTACCGAGCTGGCGGCGTTCGCCGCGCTCGTCACCGCGTTGCAGAGCCCGCCGTTCATGACGTCGGCGCGGGTGGTCGTCGTGCGCGACATCGGAAACGCCACGACGGAACAGGCACAGTGGCTCGCGTCCTGGATCGACGATCCCCTCGACGGTGTCCACTTGCTGCTCGTCGCGGGCGGAGGACGAACTCCCGGCGCGCTCGACAAGGCCGCGAAGGCGAAGGCTCAGATCACGAGCCCGCCGGCTGATCAGACTGTCGACGTTCTCCAGCGCGAGCTGCACGGCGCGCACCTGAAGCTCGCGCCCGACGCGACCAAGCAGATCGCCGCGCACCTGGGTGACGACGCGGGGCGTGTCCCGGAACTGGTCGAACTGCTGCACGCGACTTACGGCGACGACGCGTCGTTGTCGCTCGACGAGGTTGAGCAGTACCTCGGAGATCTCGGTACGGCCGGCCGTTTCGACCTCACCAATGCCATCGACCGGGGCGACGTCGGCGCCGCGCTGGAGACCCTGCACCGCATGCTCACCTCGAGCAGCTCGGCCCAGCCCAAGCCGCTGCATCCGATGCAGGTGATGGCGTCGCTCGTGTTCCACTATCAGCGGCTCTTGCGCCTCGACGATCCGTCGATCCTGACCAAGGAGCACGCCGCGAGCGCGCTCGGGATGAAGAGCGCGGGCGGCGCGCGGTTCCCGCTCGAGGCCGCGAAGCGGCTCGGCAGTGACGGCCTGCGGGATGCCATCCGTCTGCTCGCACGAGCCGAGCTCGACCTGCGCGGCGCGGGCGGGCTCGATGACCGGACGGTGATGGACGTGCTGGTCGCTCGGCTCGCCGCCCTGAGCCGGCGTTCGGCGCGGCGTTAGCTTCGCTCACCCGTTGCTTTGTCGCCTTCGCGGCTCGGCGGGATACCCGCCTCGCTGACGCTCGCTTCTACTGGTCGACTCCGGCTACGCCTCCCATCCGGTCGGCTTCGCCTGCGTCTCCTTGCTCCGGCGAGTTCGCTTCGCTCACCGCATCATGCGCGCAGGAACGCCGCGGCAGGTTCTTCGGCTCAGGTGCCGGACTTGGCCGCGCGCTTCATGAGACGCGACGTGCGGCGGGCGGCCGCGTTCTTGTGGATCACGCCCTTGGCGCCGGCCTTGTCGATGCGCTTCTGCGCGGCCTTCACGATCTCGGCCGCACCGTCGTCGCCGTCGGTGACGGCCTGCACCGCGACCTTCACTCGCGTCTTCAGCTCGGACCGGACGCCCTTGTTCCGGACGCGCCGCTTCTCGTTCTGACGGTTGCGCTTCTTCTGCGATTGGATGTTGGCCATGCGAAGGTGCTCCGGAGCTGTTCGTGAACCGGGTGAGGCTACCAGAATCACCCCATGACCGGAGAACCCGTCCTCGTCGACTGCGATCCCGGCCACGACGACGTCATGGCCATTCTGGCCGCGGCGAGATTCGCCCGGCTCGTCGGGATCACGACCGTCGCCGGCAACGCCGCGCTCGAGCACAGCACGCGTAATGCGCTCGTCACGTGCGAGCTGGCCGGGATCGACGTGGCCGTGCACTCGGGCGCAGCCGGTCCGCGGTCGGGGCCGACGCGCGATGCCACGCACGTGCACGGGAGCGCAGGTCTCGAAGGAGTGGAGATCCCGACGCCGCGGCGAGCGGCGACCGGAGGCCGCGCGTCCGAGTTCATCATCGAGTGCGCGCGCGGGATACCGGGGCTTTGGATCGTCGCGGTCGGCCCACTCACGAACATCGCGCTCGCGTTGGAGCGCGCACCCGATCTGGCACGAGCAGTCGCGGGTATCTCGATCATGGGCGGCGGAACCTTCGGCAACGCGACGGCCGCGGCCGAGTTCAACATCTGGGCCGACCCCGAAGCAGCCGATGTGGTGTTCGCGAGCGGCGCGCGCATCCGAATGTGCGGTCTCGACCTCACCCACCAGATCTGCGCCGACGATCGGTTCATCGCGCGCGTCGAGTCGCTCGGCACCGAGATCGGCGACTTCGTCGGTGGTCTCCTCCGTTACTACGCACAACGGATCGTCGAGCTCACCGGCGAGGACCTCGCCGCATTGCACGATCCGTGCGCGGTGCTCGCCGTCACGCATCCCGGGCTCTTCGACTTCGCGAACCACCGCGTACGAATCGAGCTCGACGGAACCCATACGCGCGGGATGACGGTGATCGACCGGCGCGTCGCGCGCGGTCCGGTCGAGGTTGCCTGGGCGGTCGACGCCGAGCGCGCGCTGGAGCTGATCGGTCAGGCGGTGAGCAGCGCGTAGACCTCGGCGGCGGTCGGCAGCGCCCGGCGTGCGCCTACTGTCCGGGTCGCGAGCGCCCCCGCCGCGCACGCCGATCGCAACGCGTCCTCCACGGGTTCGCCCCGTGCGATCGCCCACGCCAGCGCGCCGTTGAACGCATCGCCCGCGCCCGTGGTGTCGACGGCGTTAACCGGGAAGGCCCGCTGTTCGAGCGGAGCGCGCCCGGCGCGGTGCAGGACGGCGCCGGCGCGGCCGCGTGTCACGATGACCGCAGGTGCGATCGTCACCAGCCGCTCGACGCCGCCGAGTCGCTCGCACTCGTGCTCGTTCGGCGTGAGCAGGGCACCGGCGTTCGCGGCGCGCGGTGGCGCGGGGTTCACGATCACCGGTGTGCCGGCGGCGAGGGCCGCGGCGACGGCCGCCTCGACGGTCTCGAGCGGTATCTCGAGCGAGCAGAGGACGACATCGCCCGGCCGGATCACGCGAGTTGCGACCTCGGCCGTGACCCGGCGATTCGCTCCCGGCGCGACCGCGATCGCGTTCTCGCCGCGGGCGTCGACCGTGATGACCGCGACTCCTGTGGGCGCGTCGGCTGATACCGCGAGCTCCGTACAGTCGACGCCCCGTGCCTCGAGATCGGCTCGCGTCGCGCGGCCGTGGTCGTCGTCGCCGACGCAGCCGACGAAGTGGA
>DATCCI010000468.1:0-2916 GCA_036511415.1 Acidimicrobiia bacterium | reverse complement strand
CTAACCGGCTGCGCAGGTTGGCGCGCCTGCGCCGGCCTCACCGATCTCCTCCCCGAGCGCGGCGTCTCCAAATGGTACCGAGCGACCGACGAAAGCGGACGTCGTGCCTTCCACCGGTGGACGCGACAACGACGCGGGTGGGCAGGCGCCTGCTCTCCACAGCCCGGGCGCGCCTTCCGCGCTGGCCGAATACCTCGACGGGCGGGCCGAGTTGGCGAACCTGATCGCGATCGTCGAGGCCCGGATGCCGCCGGAGATCGAACCGGACGCGCAACTCGACGAGCTCGATGAGGCAGCCGAAGCCGGGCAGGAGCCGTCGAAGCTCTCACTGGCGCAGAATACGAAGATCCTTACCCGAGCGGTCGAACAGGTCGGCCGCGCGTGCGAGATGGTCGCGCACGCGTGTGAGCTCCTCGCCGAACGCGTCGAGTCCGACCGGCTCGAGCGGCGCGCGCTCGCCGATGCGGTATCGACGTTGGCACAGCAGCATTCGCCATCGGCGTCGACCCCGCGATTGTTGGGCGGCAGCGTCTTCGCGACTCCGGCCTGGCCGCAGGACGACGAGATCGTGATCGACGACGACCCCGCCGACCACCACGACGCGTCCGTCTCATCGCCCGTGGAGCAGGCCGGTTCGGCTTCGACGCGTCAGACGCTCGCGGCTCCCCGGCAATCGACGTGGTCGGGAGCGCCGACACAATCGTCGCCTCCAATGCCGTCGCCGCCCAAAGCGCCGCGCCTCCCGAGCAGCCCGAACGGCCGGTGACGGTTCAGAGTTCCGACGCGCTCGCAGTCGAGGCGTCGTAGCCGACTCGAGATCACGCGCTCGGCGTCTCCCCGGTCAAGGGGGAGACACCGAAACGCGCCCCGCCAAGGTGTTGAATTGTGCTCAACGACGCTTTCATTTGCCTTTCGTATCGACTTGACCGTGCGGTTGGCTGCACCTACGTTCCTCGGCGCGACGCTTCCCGCGAATACGTGGGACACACGGGCGCGCGTGATGATGCCTCCCAATAGCCCGCCCGCTGGGAGGCATCGTCGCGTGCGGCAAGAACCGCGCCTGTCCCCGCGACCGGAAGGCACGCCCCACGACGCCCGGCGGAGCTGCGCGACCGAATCTCCCACGCATCTCCCAAGTCGCGGAGTCCGGCGGTCGGTTGCGGCGGAGCGTGGTCGGGAACACTTCATGTATTGCTCCATAGCCAGTGCCACCTGATCCGGAACACCTCCGCCGCGCCGGCGGTCGCGCGCCGGTACGTCCGCGACACGCTCGCCGGACAGCCGAACGACGTCGTAGACACCGCCTCGCTGATCGTTTCCGAGCTCGTGACGAACTGCGTCCGGCACGCCGACACCGACCTCGCGGTGACGATCGAGCGGACCGACGGTCACATCCGCGTGGACATCGCCGACGCCGGAACCGGGGAAGTCACGCCGAGGCATCCCGGGCCCGCCGAGATCGCCGGACGGGGACTCCGGATCGTCGACGAGCTCTCCGACACATGGGGCGTGAGCGAGTACGCACACGGCGACGGAAAGAGCGTGTGGTTCGAGCTGAGCCTTCACGAGAAGCGGCCTTGACGCACGAGAAGCGCGAGCGCCGCAGCTACAGCGCGCGGTCGGGTGATCAATCCACGCCGGCACCTTCTTCGCGGAGCCGGAGCAGGCCGATGTCGAGCGCGAAGCGCACGAGCTCCGCTCGGGTGTGACGGTCGAGCTTCTGGTGAATGTGGGCTCGATGTGTTTCGATCGTACGAAGACTCGTACTGGTGAGTGCGGCGATCTCGACGTTGGTGTGCCCGAGGGCGAGGAGCCTCAGAACCTCCGTTTCCTTGCCCGTCAATGGGGTGGACGCGGAGTGCGAGAGCTCTTCGGGTGATCGCGACGCGAACGCGATGCCGATCGACGGCTGCAAGTAGAGCCCGCCACGCGCGACCGCACGAATGCCCGCGAACAGATCGCCCGGCGCAGCCGACTTCAACACGTATCCGTCGGCGCCCGCGGCGAGTACTTCCTGGACCGTTGCGAGTTCGTCGGACGCGGTCAGAGCCACTATCGACGCGTCACGAAAGCGTCGGCGAAGCCGCTCGATGATCTGCTCGACTCCGATGTCGGGCAACGCAAGGTCGGTCACGACGACGTCGGGCTCGACATCGAGTCCTTCCAATGCCTGCACGCTCGTCGCCTGCGCGACCACCTCGAGGTCGGGCTCGTGCCCGATGAGCGCGCCCAGTCCCTCACGAAAAATCGTCTGGACGTCGACGAGTGCGAGGCGAATGACCGCATCTGCTCGTTGCATCATGCGGGGTTCTCCTCAGCGCGTGGCCAGGAGTTTGCAGTGTTTCTCATGTCGCGAAGCTTTCGTCGCCACGCCCGGTCGATTTTAGCGAACCTTTACCGACGCCGGCCGGCCACAACCCGCGACCCCGGCGGGAGAACGCCATTCTCCTCGGGGCAGCGCGTCGCCCGTCACCCTGCGGGCAGCCCGGTTCGCTTACAATGGTGCTCAACGGTCTTTCCGTCGATAACTCCGTCGAAGCGGAGGGGCCGGGCTTCCAGGTTTCGGCTCGCCCCTACGACGCCGCCGGGACCGGACGGGCTTTCGGGCCCGCACTCTTCGAGGACGCACGTCGCGTCCTCCGTCGTAACCAGCGGAGATGTGTGACAGCAACGCCGACGCCGACGCCGCTCGCGCCCTGGCAGTTCGACATGTACGTCGACGCCGAGATCGACGGCGAGGCCACGCCCGAGCAGCTCGCGGTCCTCGAGGCCGATCCCGTGGCGTGGCGCGCGTCGTTGCTCGCGCTCCTCCGTGACGCGGAAGAGCATCTCGCCAGCGCGCGGCAGCTGCGCGGCGAGGAGCGCGAGCAGGTTCTCGCCGACCTCGAGTCGGAGCACCGTCGGCTTGCCACGGCC
>DATCCI010000467.1:0-2301 GCA_036511415.1 Acidimicrobiia bacterium | reverse complement strand
GGTCGAGCTTGCCGTTGCTCGTGACCGGGAGCGCGGCGAGCTCGACGAAGGCACCGGGGACCATCTGCGCGGGCAGGCGCTCGGCGAGGTGCGCGCGGAGTTCCTCACGGCCGGGCATCGGAACCTCGACCGGCACGACGTAGGCGACGAGGCGCGCGTCGCCGCCGTCGTCGCGCACCACTACCGCACAGTGACTGACCGCCGGATGGCCGGCGAGCACCGCGGCGATCTCGTCGAGCTCGATGCGGTGACCGCGTATCTGCACCTGACCGTCGTCGATCCGGCCGAGGAACTGCACGGTGCCGTCGCCCGCGACGCGAGCGAGGTCTCCGGTGCGGTACATCCGCGCGCCGGGCTCGTCGGAGAACGGATCGGCGACGAATCGCTCGGCCGTCAGTTCCGGACGGTTCAAGTAACCGGTCGCGACGCTGCGGCCGCTGATGTAGAGCTCGCCCTGCTCTCCGTCCGGGACCGCGCGCCCGTCGGCGCCGAGAACTCGAAGCACGGTGCCGGCGATCGACCGGCCGATGCTGGGCAGGCCCGCACCTTCGGCTGCGACGACGCCGGACGTCGTTACCACCGTTGCTTCGGTGACGCCGTAGTTGTTGACCAACGTGAACGGCGTGCCGGGCGCGGGACGCCGGTGGAGGACGTCGCCACCGGTGAGCATGATCCGTAGAGCGGTGTCGGCGGGCCACTGCAGTTCGAGGAGGAGCTCGGCCATGGGCGTCGGGACGAAGCCGATCGTGATGGCTTCGTCGGCCAGCCACTTCTGGAGGGCGACAGGAGTCACCGTGGTCGCGTGGTCGGGGATGTGGAGGCTGGCGCCGGCCGCGAGGTGCGGCCACGTCTCCCAGACCGAAGCGTCGAACGCGGGGCTGGCGACGACGGACGCCCGATCGTCGGGCGTGATCGAGAACGCTTGGCAATGCCAGTCGATCAAGGCGCGCAGGTTCGCGCGCGACACCTGGACGCCCTTGGGTTCGCCCGTAGAACCAGAGGTGTAGATGACGTACGCGACGTCGGCCGGTCCGGCCGTCTGGTCCGGTGGCTTGGCACCATCGAACTCGGCGCCGTCGAGCTCGGCGTCGAGATCGAGTACCGCGCACGGGAGCGATCCGAGACGCTGCACGACCGATGCGTGCGCGAGTAGCACCGCGACGCCGGCGTCGGAACACAGGTAGGCAAGACGCGCGTCGGGATGGGCAGGGTCGAGCCCGACGTAGCCGCCACCGGCTCTGAGCACGGCCAGCGCACCGACGACGGCGGCGGCCGAGCGGTCGTGGCAGATCGCGACGAGAACGCCGGGTTTCACGCCCAGGCTCCGAAGGCGTCGCGCCAGCGAATTGGCGGCGGAGTCCAACTGGGCATAGCTCAAGCGGGAGTTGCCGTCGGCGACCGCCAGCCGCTCCAAGGCCGTCCCCGGAAAGGTTTCGAGAAGATCAGTCATGAATGCGCCGTTCGACTGGAACGTGACGTCGCAACGACACAACCCCGCCGGACTGCCTCAACCCCGCTTCGGTTCCGACGATGTCGCGACACCGCCACGCTGCACGTCAAGTGTAACGCATGGAGCGTTGTTCTTCGCGCTCTGCGCCAAGGTGTGGGACGGGGTTCCGCCGGTCTTCGATGACGGCTTGTCGCCTACACTCCACCCGCAGATCGGTTTGCCGATCCTTGGGCAATCCACACTTCGTATCGGTCGATATTAGTGCGTCGTGGGAGTTCCCGGGCAGGCCGCCGGCTGCGTGTACATGCACACAAACTGCACATAGTTGCAGGGCGGCGTAGCCGAGTGGTTCAGGCAGAGGTCTGCAAAACTTCTGCTGAAGCTCGCAACGAGCCATATTTTGCGATGGGTCTTGCCTACGAACGCGTCCGCGTCAATCATCGTGTCAATCACACACGAAGATGAAGCTGAGGTGGGCCATGCGTGGGCATATGCGGGAGCGCGTCACTCGCGCCGGTGACGTTCGCTATCAACTACTCGTCTACACAGGACTGGATGGAGGGGGACGCCGGACGTACCGCAGCGAGACGCATCCCGGTCCCCGCAAGAAGGCCGAAAGTCGCCTCGCGCAGATGGTTGCTGACGCCACCCGCCATCAGGGCGCGACGGCAGGCCATCACACGCTCGCCGAACTGTGGGTCGAGTACGAGGCCGCAGTGTTGCCGACACTTTCACCGAACACGGCTCGCGGTTACGAACGTTCGTGGCGCTTGTACGTCAAACGTCCGCTTGGGCGGCACAAGCTACGGGACATCGACGCCCAGGTGTTGGAGAAGCTCTACGTACGGCTC
>DATCCI010000466.1:0-3799 GCA_036511415.1 Acidimicrobiia bacterium | reverse complement strand
CTTGCCGGCATGGAGCGCGGCGGTAACCAGCGAGCGGGCCGGCTCGACCCCGCCAATGACCTCGACGACGACGTCGATGTCGGGGTCGCCGACAATCGCCGCCGCGTCGCTGGTGAACTGCTCCGGTGCGAGCTGCACGTCCCGGTGTCGCGACGGGTCGCGGACCGCGACCCGGGCGATCTCGATCGCGACTCCGGCTCGGCTTGTGATGAGGTCGGCGTGCTCGTCGATGAGCCTCGCCAGAGCCGCGCCGACGTTGCCGCATCCGAGCAGCCCCACGTGAATGGCGGAGTCAGGCATCGGGGTCAGTCTCCCACCGCGTCGAGGCGGAGGAGATCGTGTTCGGTCTCCCGCCGGACGACGAGCCGGGGCTCGCCGTGGCGAAGGAAGACGACCGCCGGGCGCGGCACCTTGTTGTAGTTCGAGGCCATCGAGTAGCCGTACGCGCCGGTGGTGGGGGTGGCGAGGAGATCGCCGCGACCCACTCCGGCCGGCAGCCGGGCGTCGGCCACGAGGACGTCGCCTTGCTCGCAGTGCTTGCCCACGATTCGGCAGCGCAGCGGCCGGTCGTCGTCGATCCGGGCCGGGAGGTAGGCCTCGTACCCGGCCCCGTAGAGAACGGGACGCGGATTGTCACTCATTCCCCCGTCGATCGCGACGTAGGTGCCGACCCCGGGAATCTCCTTGATCACCCCGACCCGATAGAGCGTGATCGCGCACGGCGCCGCGATGGACCGTCCCGGCTCGACCCGCAGCTCCGGGACCTCCCCCGCTCGAGGCGGCCACCACCGAGCGAGCGCCGCGCGCAGGGCGCCTATGTAAACCCCGATGTCCATCGGGGGATCATCAGCGAGGTAGCGAGCGCCGAGCCCACCACCGAGGTTCAGCTCCCGGACGGTCTCCGGGAGCTGGCTTGCGAGGTCGGCGAGAACGGCGACCGCGCCGTCCCAAGGGTCGAGACGCTGGATCTGGGATCCGATGTGGCAATGCAACCCCGCGAACCGCAACCGGGGGCTGTCGGCGACACGTCGGACGGCGGCCAGCGCGATTCCACTACTGACGGTGAAGCCGAACTTCGAGTCCTCGGTGCCCGTCTGGATGTACTCGTGGGTGTGGGCTTCCACCCCGGGTGTGATCCGCACCAACACCTCGGGACTGGCGCCGGCGTCGCCGGCGAGCTGCTCGAGGTGGTCGAGCTCGTCGAACGAGTCGACGACGATCCGGCCCACGCCGAGTTCCAGCGCGGCGCGGAGCTCCGTCTCGGATTTGTTGTTCCCATGGAACACGATCCGCTCGGGCGCGAACCCGGCCGCGTGCGCGACGTGGAGTTCGCCGCCGGTCGCGACATCGAGGTGCAGCCCTTCTTCGGCAACGAGTCGCGCCATGGCAATGCACAGGAACGCCTTGGCGGCGTAGATCACCGCGCCATCACCGAGCTGTTCCACGTACTCGCGACAGCGGCGACGGAGCTCGTCCTCGTCGTACACGAAGAGCGGCGTGCCGAATTCGGCGGCCAGCGCGTCATGGTCGACGGCTTGGAGCGCCGGCGACACGAGCGACCGATCCAGTGGCGCGTCGCTGATCACGGCTCCTCGCCGTCGTCGGCCCGGCGCATCTCGTCGGGCGCGCCCACCCCGAGGAGCCCCAGGGCGTTCACGAGTCCGATCCGGCACGCCTCGGCCAGCCAGAGGCGAGACTGAGTCAGCGCGGCATCGTCGGTCAGGACGCGACAGTCCCGATAGAAGCCGTGGAAACGGGCCGCGAAGTCGCGAGCCCAGGTCGTCACCCGGTGCGGAGCGCGCAGCGCCGCGGCCTCGGCGACGACATCCGGATACTGGGCGAGGGCGCGGAGCAGGTCGAGCTCGCGCTCGTGGCGCAGAGGCGCGAGGCCCGCATCGAGGATCGGAAGGCGGGTCACACCAGCCCGCGCGGCCCGCCGTCCAATCGACGCGATCCGGGCGTGCGCGTACTGCAGGTAGTAGACGGGATTGTCCATCGACTGCGCGGTGACGACATCGAGGTCGAAGGTCTGCGGTGAGTCGATGCTCTGCAGCAAGAACGTCAGGCGACACACGTCGGGGTCGACCTCGTCGAGAATGTCGGCGAGGGTCACGATGTTGCCCGCGCGTTTCGACATCCGGACCAGCTCCCCACCTTTCACGAGCTTGACGAGCTGGCCGAGCAAGACCTCGAGGTCGCCGGGGTGGCCCAGCGCGGCCAAGCCGGCCTGGAGTGACTTGACCTGACCGTGATGGTCGGCACCCCAGATGTCGATGAGGTGGGCCCAGCCTCGGGCGAACTTGTCGCGGTGGTACGCGAGATCGTTACAAAGATACGTCGTCGACCCGTCGGTTCTCACCACGACGCGGTCCCGACTGTCACCGTAGTCGCTCGTGCGCAACCAGGTCGCATCATCGAGTTCGAACGTCGCGCCGGTCGCCGTCAGGTCGGCGAGGACCGTGGCGACGTCACCGCGTTCGTGGAGGGTCCGCTCCGAGAACCACGTGTCGAAATGCACACCAATCCGAGCCAGATCCTCCCGAAGCTGGCGCACCACATCCCGGTATCCCCACTCGCGTGCTTGTTCCTCCGTGACGCGGTCGCCCAGCCCGGCGCGCATCCGGATCGCCATCTCGACGAAGTACTCGCCCTGGTAGCCGTCCTCCGGTGGCTGTCGACCCTCGTAGCGGGCAAACAGTGAGGCACCGAACGCTTCGAGCTGGCTGCCGGCGTCGTTGAGGTAGTACTCACGATGCACCTCGGCGCCTTGGGCCGCGAGAATGTTGGCGAGGGCGTCGCCTACCGCGACCCAACGTCCCCCGCCCGCGTGCAACGGACCGGTCGGGTTGGCTGACACGAACTCGAGATTGATTCGCTGGCCGGCGGCGCTTGTGCTTCGGCCCCACTGCTCACCGTGCTCCACGACCTCGCGCAGGACGTCGTGAAGCCACGTCGGGGCCAGGAAGAAGTTGATGAACCCGGGGCCGGCGATCTCGATCCGCTCCACGTGCGGTGCTGCGGTGGCTTCGAGCGCCGTTACCAGCCGCTCAGCGGCTTCCCGGGGCGCCAAGCCAGCGGCTTTCGCGGCTTGCAGCGCCACGCTCGTCGACCAGTCGCCATGGTCGCGTTGCTTGCCCGGGTCGAGCGCGACACCTCCAGCCGGCTCCGGAAAGCCGACTGCGTCGAGCGCGGTGCGCACGGAGAGCAGGAGCTGGTCGCGAATCACGGGCAGAAGCCCGGCGCAGGCGCACCGGGTACTGCATCGTACTGCTGACCCCGGTGGGAACTCTGAGAACATTCGCCTACTGTTTTCACCGTGACGGCGCTCCCCGAGCCTTCCCACCTCGGCGCCGTGAACGCGCCCCCTGGTCCGTCACTGGAAGGCGACGGGCTCGCGCTCGCCTACGCCGCGCTCGAGCGGGTGCGCTCCGAGCATCACCTCGACCGCCTGAGTGTCACCCTCAACGACGCTGTTCTGGGGCGCCAGGTGCTCGTCGTGCCGCGCGGAGAGCTCCCATCGACCGTCGACGAGCGCTCGGGATGGTCGGCGGAACCAGTCATCGACGCGCCGTCGACGGATCTCGAGCTGGCCGTCGCGCTGTGCCGGACGACGTTGTGCGTCGAGGTACCAGCCAGCTCGGTCGATGCGGCCGAGCTGGCCCTGCGCCGCCTCGTGGGTGTCGAGGTCGTCGCGGTCGACGGCGACGTGATCCGGATACAAGTCGGAGCGTCGGCGTCAGACCGGGTCGCCAACGACGCGATCGGCGTCGTGAACGCCCACCTCGATCACACCGTCGTC
>DATCCI010000465.1:0-6569 GCA_036511415.1 Acidimicrobiia bacterium | reverse complement strand
GCGACAACGGCCGCATCACGCTCATGGCCTGCGCCTTCAACGGCAACCCCCGCATCTCTCGAATCTACGGCCGGGGCACGGTGCATACCAAGGGTTCGCCGGAGTTCGACCGCCTCGAAAGCGAGTTCCCGGATCTGCCGGGCCGGCGTTCCATCATCGACGTCGCGGTGGAGCGGGTCACGACGTCGTGTGGCTACGCAGTGCCGCTCATGGATCTCGTCGGCGATCGTGACCGCCTGCTCGATTGGGCGCAGGGCCGGGGCGACGACGGGATCGCGGCGTACTGGGACGCCAAGAACGCAGCGAGCATCGACGGCCTGCCGGGGATCGGCGCGTGACGTTCGCCGCCCGGATCGCCCGCGTGCGGGCGCGCATGTTCGAGATCGGTGTCGACGCGTTGTTGCTCTCCGCCGGACCCGACCTGCCCTACTTCACGGGGTACGAGGCCATGCCGCTCGAGCGTCTGACGATGCTGGTCATGCCCCGAACCGGCGACGTCCGCCTCGTGGTCCCACGCCTGGAGGCGCCCCGCGTCACGCTGCGGCCGGAACTCTTCGAGCTCGTGACGTGGGAGGAGACCGACGACCCGATCGCGCTGGTTGCCGGAATGATCCGGCGTTCGGCCCGCCGGGTGGCCATCGGCGACCATACGTGGGCGCGGTTCGTGCTCGATCTGCAGCGTCAGGTGCCCTCGTGCGTGTTCGTGCGGGCGACCGATGTCGTCGCGCCGATCCGCATGGTCAAAGACGCCGAAGAGATCGCGGCGCTCACGCGTGCGGCGCACGCGGTCGACGCGATCGCGGGCGAGATGAGATCGGTGGCGTTCACGGGCCGCACGGAGCTCGACGTACATCGCGAGCTGGTCGAGCGGATGCTCGCGGCGGGGCACCAGCGCGCGAACTTCGCCATCGTCGCGGCCGGGGCCAACGCCGCGAGTCCCCACCACGAGCCGACCGCGGCGCGCACGATCGCCGACGGCGACATCGTCCTCTGCGACTTCGGCGGCACGATGGACGGGTACTGCTCGGACATCACTCGCATGTTTCACACCGGGGAGTTGTCGTCCGAGATCCGTGACGTGTACTCGGTGCTGGTCGAAGCTCAGGAAGCCGGCGTGCGCGCCGCCGCGGTCGGCACTTCGTGCGAGGACGTCGACGCCGCGTCGCGGCAGGTGATCACCGACGCGGGTTTCGGCGACTACTTCGTCCATCGCGTCGGCCACGGCATCGGTACCGAGGCACACGAAGATCCGTACATGGTCGCGGGCAACACTCTCGCGCTCGAGCCGGGACACGCGTTCAGCGTGGAGCCCGGCATCTACTTCCCCGAACGGTTCGGAATGCGGCTCGAAGACATCGTCGTCGCGACGACCGAGGGACCGTTGCGGCTCAACCGCGCGCCGCGCGATATCGCGATCGTTGCGTGAAGCTCGACGCGGCAACGTTCCTCTTGCAGTGGGCAACCGGCGGGCTGTTGTTCGGCTGGGTGACGACGCGCCGCCGTGAGGTCAGCCTGGGCTACGGCTGGCTCATCCGAATCGTGTTCGGCACGTTCGCGGCGGGCGCCGCGGCCCTGCTCCTCACCGGCGATCTCGGCCCGGCGCGTGTGGTCGCGGCCCTCGCCGCGCTCGGCTGCGTGGTCGCGACCTCGGGCGCGCTCGCGGTGTCGGTCCAGCGCCGACGCACGGGTGTGCGCGGTCGCGAGGAGATGCGTGCGGCGCGCCGCGCCCGGGTTTCGGCGATGATCGGCCGTCCCGGTGCGGAGAGCCTCGATCGGGGCCCGGAGTTCCCGCCCGCGCTCGACCTGATCGCGCCGATCCTCGGCGCGGTCGGCTTGCTCGCGGCGGCCCAGTTCGCGGGCGGTCCGTATCTGCTCGCCGCGGCTCGCCTCGCGGTCGGCGCGGCGTTCCTCGGCAGCGTCAGCGACGCGATGCTGCTTGGGCACTGGTACCTCGTCCAGCCCGGACTCCCTCGCGGGCCGCTGAAGGAGTTGGTCGCGTGGACCGCGGCCGCGTGGCCGTTCGAGATCGCGGTGTTCCTCTGGCCGACCGGCATGGCGCAGGTCCTGAACGGCGTCATCGACGACGGCTACCACGGTGTGCTCGGCTGGATCTGGATCGGGTGCGCGGTGCTGACGATCGGACTCGTCGGTCTCACCTGGGCGGCACTGCGCGAGCGTTACTACTCCGCAGTCATGGCGGCGACCGGACTGCTGTACCTCGCGATCCTCACCGCCTTCGGCACCGATCTCGTAGCAAGAGCCGTCCTCCGACCCTGAGCACGAGCTAGCGGCGCCCGAAGCGAGGGCGAAGCGCAGCGGAGCGAGAGCGAAGGAAGCTCGCGTTCGTTTAGCGCAGCCTCAACTCGCCGGCGCCAGCCGGCCGCGCAGCCAGCTAAACGACGAAGTACTTAGCCTCGGGGTGCGGCACGATGATCGCGCTCGTCGACTGCTCGGGGACGAGGTGGAATTCCTCGGTGAGCGAGACGCCGATGCGCTCGATCTCGAGAAGCTCGGCGACCTTGGTCTGGTCGTCGAGGTCGGGGCACGCGGGGTAGCCCCATGAGTAGCGCGAGCCGCGGTACTGCTGCTTGAAGAGGCCGGTGAGCGTGGGGCCGTCCTCGTCGGCGAAACCCCATTCCTCGCGGATCCGGCGGTGCCACAACTCGGCCAGCGCTTCGGTCATCTCGACCGACAGGCCGTGGAGCAAGAGGTAGTCCTGGTACTTGTCGGCCGCGAACAGCTCCTTCTCGCGTGCGCTGGCCGCGGTTCCCATCGTCACGACGTGGAAGGCCGCGTAGTCCGTCTCGCCCGAGTCGATCGGGCGGAAGAAGTCGGCGATCGAGAGGAACGGCGCCTTGCGCTGGCGCGGGTAGTGGAAGCGCAGCCATTCCTGGGTGCGAGTGTCGTCCTTCCACACGACGAGGTTCTCGGCCTCGCTGTTCACCGCGAAGTACCCCCACGCGGCGGCGGGCACGAGCAGACCTTGCTGCTTGGCCGTTGCGAGCTGAGCCCGGAACGTGGGCCGGATGCGCGCCTTGAAGTCCGGGTCGTTCTCGCCCGACTCCGGCCGGAACTGCCACTGGTTGCGATAGAGCGCGGTCTCGTTCACGTAGCCGGCGATGTCGTCGAGCGAGATGCCCTTGGCGACGCGCGCCCCCACGAACGGTGGCGTGAAGATGCGCGCGTCGGTGGCGACGTCGGAGCGGGCGGGGATGTCGACGTCCTCGACGGGCTGCTGAGACTTTCGGGGCGGCAGGTTGCGACCACCGGGCTCGCGTCCGAACGACGCGTCGAGCGTGCCGTCACGCCGGCCCTGGACGAGGGCGTCCATCGTGCGCAGGCCCTCGAAGGCGTCCTTGCCGTAGAACACGCGGCCGTCGTAGACCTCCCGCAGGTCGCGCTCCACATACGTCCGGGTCAGTGCCGCGCCACCGAGCAGCACCGGCACGCGGTCGGCAAGACCGCGCGTGTTGAGCTCTTCCAAGTTCTCGCGCATGATCAGCGTCGACTTCACGAGGAGGCCGCTCATGCCGATCGCGTCGGCCTTCACCTCGAGCGCCTTCTCGATCATCTCGTTGATCGCGATCTTGATCCCGAGGTTGTAGACGAGGTAACCGTTGTTCGTGAGGATGATGTCGACGAGGTTCTTGCCGATGTCGTGGACGTCGCCCTTCACCGTGGCGAGCACGACCGTGCCCTTGCCGGCGGCGTCGGCCTTTTCCATCATCGGCTCGAGGTAGGCGACGGCGGCCTTCATCGTCTCGGCCGACTGGAGCACGAAGGGAAGCTGCATCTGACCGCTGCCGAACAGCTCACCGACGACCTTCATCCCGTCGAGCAGCACGTCGTTGACGATCTCGAGTGGAGTCATCGTCGCGAGTTGCTCGTCGATGTCGGTCTCCAGCCCGTCGCGCTCGCCGTCGATGATCCGGTGCTTGAGCCGCTCGGCGACGGGCCAGCCCGAGCGGTCCTCCTTCTCGATCGCGCCGGCCTCGACGTTCTCGAACAGCGCCATGAACTCGGTGAGCGGGTCGTAGTTGTCGCGCCGGCGGTCGTAGATGAGATCGAGCGCCGCGACGCGCTGCTGCTCGTCGATCCGGTGCAGCGGCATGATGCGCGCCGCGTGCACGATCGCGGCGTCGAGCCCGGCCTCGCGGCACTCGTGCAGGAAGACGCTGTTCAACACGTGCCGGGCCGCGGGCTTCAGTCCGAACGAGATGTTCGACAACCCGAGCACGGTGTGCGCTCCGGGAAGCTCGACCTTGATCCGCCGGATCGCCTCGATCGTCTCCATCGCGTCGCGGCGGAGATCGTCGTCGCCCGTCGAGAGGGGGAACGTGAGCGCGTCGAAGATCAGGTCGGTCGGCTCGAGGCCGTAGCGCTCGATCGCGATGTCGTAGATCCGCTTCGCGACCCGCAGCTTCCAGTCGGCGGTGCGGGCCTGACCCTCTTCGTCGATCGTCAGGCAGATGACCGCGGCGCCGTACTCGCGTGCCAACCGGAACACGCGATCCATGCGCTTGCCCTCGGTCTCGCCCTCCTCGAGGTTGGCCGAGTTGAGCAACGCCTTCCCGCCGTGGTGGCGCAGACCGGCTTCCAGCACCTGGGGCTCGGTCGAGTCGAACACGAGCGGCAACGAGGCCTGGGTCGCGAACCGTCCTGCGATCTCGTCCATGTCGATCGCGCCGTCGCGACCGACGTAGTCGACGCACACGTCGAGCACGTGCGCACCTTCCTTCACCTGCTCTCGGGCCATCTGGACGCAGCCGTCCCAATCGCCCTCGAGCATCGCGTCGCGGAACTTCCTCGAGCCGTTCGCGTTCGTGCGCTCACCGATCGCCAGGTAGGCGAGCTCCTGCTCGAAGGGCACGTGCGAGTAGATCGACGAGCAGCCCGGTTCGAACTCGGGTGTGCGCAACACGGGCGCGCGGCCTTTGAGGCGATCGACGACCGCCTGGAGGTGCGCGGGCGTGGTGCCGCAGCACCCGCCCACCACGTTCAGCCCGAACTCGGCGACGAAGCGGTCGTGCGCATCCGCGAGTGCGGGCGCGGTCAGGTCGTAGTGCGTGTGCCCGTCGACGACCGAGGGCAGCCCGGCATTGGGCAGGGCCGACAGGAACGTGCGCGCGTGCTGCGCGAGGTAGCGCAGGTGCTCGGTCATCTCGACCGGGCCGGTCGCGCAGTTCATGCCGATGACGTCGGGCCGCATCGCTTCGAGCGCGGTGAGCGCGGCGCCGATCTCGGTGCCGACGAGCATGCGTCCGGTCGTCTCGACCGTGACCTGCACCATGATCGGAATCGGTGCCGACAGCCCGGCGCGCTGCATCGCGGCGCGCGCACCGTTGATCGCCGCCTTGGCCTGGAGGAGGTCGTACACGGTCTCGACCAGCAGCACGTCGACGCCGCCGGCGATCAGCCCGTCGACTTGGAGGGCGTAGTCGTCGCGCAGCGTCTCGTAGCGGATCTGGCCCAGCGAGGGAAGGCGCGTGCCCGGGCCGATCGAGCCGATCACGAAGCGCGGCCGGCCGTCGGCGGCGTGCGCGGTCGCGACCTCGCGGGCGATCTCCGCGGCGCGGCGGTTGAGCTCGAACGTCTGATCGGCGAGTCCGTACTCGTTGAGCACGAGGGGGAAGGCGCCGAACGTCGCGGTTTCGACGCCGTCGGACCCTACGGCGAAGAACTCGTCGTGCATTTGGGCGACGAGGTCGGGCCGCGTCGCCACGAGCTGCTCGTTGCAGCCTTCCAACGCCTCGCCGCCGAAGTCGTCGGGTCCGAGGTCCTGGCCTTGCATCCAGGTGCCGAACGCCCCGTCGAGCACGAGCACGCGTTCGTGGAGCGCGTCGAGGAACGGGTGCACGGCGCCGCTGCCGATCGGCGCTGCGGTTCCTCGGGGATCGGGCATTGCCCCAGGTTACGTGGGTACTGCGGAGGGCCTCTACCCGATTCCGCGCGAACGGGGCCGTAGGCTGGCGCCTCGGCATGAAGGTCTATACCCGCACCGGCGACGACGGCACCACGGGTCTCCTGTTCGGCGGTCGCGTCGGCAAGGACGAGGTCGGGCCGGAGGCGTACGGAGCAGTCGACGAGTCCGTGAGCGCGCTGGGGTTGGCTCGGGCGGAGCTCGATCCCGGCTCGGAGCTGCACGAGCTGCTCGTGCAGCTGCAGCGGGAGCTGTTCGTGGTGGGCGCCGAGCTCGCGACCGCGCCCGACAATCGCGCCAAGCTCCAGCCCGAGGTGTCGCTCGTCACGGCCGAAATGGTGACGCGGCTCGAGCCGATCATCGACGACGTGACCGCGCGCTTCGACGCGCCGCACGAGTTCGTGCTGCCCGGTCAGAATCCCGTCGCAGCCGCGCTCGACCTGGCTCGTACCGTGATCCGGCGAGCGGAGCGCGCGACGGTCGCGGCGACGCGCGTCGGCTGGCTCGGCGCCGAGAGTCAGGTCGTGCCGTACCTCAATCGCGTCGCCGACCTCGTCTACACCCTTTCGCGCTGGCAAGAAGGCGAGTTCCGTCCTTCGCGCAAACCGTAAAGGACCCCGCATGGCCCCCACGTTCGAGCTCGTTCCCG
>DATCCI010000464.1:0-4153 GCA_036511415.1 Acidimicrobiia bacterium | reverse complement strand
AGCACGTACGCGTGGCGCCGCGCGATCGCGCGCATCCGCAGCCACGACTTCGCGCGTCCGGTCATCGGGCTCGGCTCGAAGCGTCGGGGCAGGGCAATATCGGTCATGGGTGGTCACTCTGTTGGGCACCCGCCGGCTCGTGGCTCTCGGCAAGATGGAGGAACACTCCCGCGAGATCACCGCGGCCATAAGCGGACGCGACGGTCTCGGGCGGACCATCGGCGACGATGCGACCGTGGGAGAGGAACACGACGCGCTCGCACACCTGCACGACGTCGCTCATGTCGTGACTGGTCATCAGCAGCGCCGTGCCGTCGCGGTCGCAGAGGTCGAGGAGACCACTCCGCACGCGTTGCGCGACGTCGGGATCGAGCGATGCGGTGGGCTCGTCGAGCACGAGCAGGCGCGGCCGGTGCAAGGTCGCGCGGACGATGCCGATGAGCGTGCGCTGTCCCGACGACAGCTCGGTGCCCATGGCACCGGCGAGGTCGGCGATCCGAAATCGCTCGAGACCGGCGTCGATGAGCGGGTTCGGGTCGGCGATGCCGTAGAGCTGTCCGTAGAGGCGCAGGTACTCGCGCACGCGCATCCGCTCCGTGAGCGGGAGGTATCCGGCCGCGAAGCCGACGCATTCCGCCGCCCGACTGCGTTGGTGCGCGAGATCGAAACCGCAGATCGTCACCGCACCCGCGTCGGGCGAAACGACGCCGAGCACCATGAGCAGTGTGGTGGTCTTGCCCGCACCGTTCGGACCGAGCAGCGCGACCCGCTCCCCCGCGTGCACGACGAGGTCGACACCGTCGACTGCGCGGTCGCGGCGATAGTCCTTCACGAGACCGCGAGCTTCCAGCACGATTTCGGCGGCCATGCCCGAACGGTACCTTCTCGGTGTGACCGAGCCGACGGTAATTGCGGTCGACTGGTCGGGTGCGCGCCCGCCCAAGGGGATCTGGATCGCCGTGGTCAGGGGTGGCGAGTTGGTCGAGAGCCGCGCGGTACTCACGCGCGAGGAAGCCATTGCCCATGTGCGTCGTTGCGCGCCACCGGTGATCGCCGGCTTCGACTTCTCGTTCGGCGTGCCGGCGTGGTTCGCACGCGCGCACGGTTGCACGTCGATCGACGACGTATGGGCGCTCGCGACACGCGCCGGCGAGCGCTGGCTCGCGCCTACCCCGCCCTTCTGGCGCGCCCGCTGCACTCTGGCACCTGAACAGCGTTTCCGGATCTGCGAGGCGCGCTACCCGAGCGCGAAGTCGATCTTCCAGCTCGTCGGCAACGGTCAGGTCGGCGCGGGGTCGGTTCGGGGTATGCCACTGATCGCGCAGTTGCGCGCCGGTGGCACCGCGATCTGGCCGTTCGATCCTCCCGGAGATCGAACCGCTTTCGAGATCTACCCGTCGGCGCTGCGGACGCTGGTGCCCGACGCGGGCCCGTTCGAGAACAAACACGAGCGCGACGCGGTGTGCTCTGCGCTCGTGATGTGGCGGCATCGCGAACAGGTCGCGGCCTTGCGCGCCGCGACCGATCCGACGACTCGCCTCGAGGGCGACATCTGGACGCCTCTCAGTGCTTCGCTTTCAGCAATTCGATGAGCGCGGGCACGACCTTGTGCACGTCGCCGACGATTCCAAGGTCGGCGACCGAGAAGATCGGCGCCTCGCCGTCCTTGTTGACGGCGACGATGTTGTCGCTGTTCTTCATCCCGACGAGGTGCTGCGTCGCGCCCGAGATGCCCAGCGCGATGTAGACCTTGGGCTTGACGGTCTTGCCCGTCTGGCCGACCTGCAGCGCGTACGGCACCCAGCCGGCGTCGACGATCGCGCGGGAGGCGCCCCACGCACCCTTGAGCACCTTGGCGAGCTCCTCGACCAGCGGCGCGTAGTTCTCGGCCGCTCCGATGCCCCGACCGCCCGAGACGACGATCGACGCCTCTTCGAGCTTGGGCCCCTGCTGCTCCTCGACGTGACGCGCCAGCACCTTCGCTTCGGCCGCGCGGCCCGCGTCGGCCGCGGCGACGTTGGCGACATCGGCGGCTCCGCCGCCGGACTCCTCGGCCGCGAACGACTTCGGCCGGATCGCGATCAGGGCCGGACCGTCGCCGGTGAGCTTCACGTCGACCAGCGTCACGCCGCCGAAGATCGCGGTTCCGAAGACGAGCGCGCCGCCGTCGGCCGAGAGGGACATGCCGTTGGTGAGCACCGGCCTGTCGAGCTTGACCGAGAGCCGGCCCAGCGCGTCACGTCCGTCGTACGTCTGCGCGAACAGGACGACGTCGGGACTCTCGGTGCCGGCGAGCGCCGCGAGTCCGGCTGCCGCGACCTGACCCGGCAAGCCGTCGCCGGGATCGATCACATGCAGTTTCGTCGCGCCGTACGCGCCGACCGTCGCCGCGATCGCGTTCGCGTCGCCCGAGCCGGAGTAGATCGCCTCGACCGACGAACCGATCTCGCGCGCTTTCGTGAGCAACTCGAGCGTCGCGGTGGTCACCTTGTCGCCTACCGCTTCGGCGAACACCCAAACCTTCACGTCAGACCACCTTCAGCTGCTCGAGGAACGCGACGACCTTTTCCGCGCCCGTGCCGTCGTCTTCGAACTTCTCGCCGGCCTGGCGCGCGGGTGCCTGCTCGACGTTGGTGATCTCCTGGCGGGCGCCGGCCCAACCGACCTGCGACGCATCCAGGCCGAGGTCGGCCGCGGTCACTTTGTCGACCGGCTTGTTCTTGGCCGCCATGATCCCCTTGAACGACGGGTAGCGCGGCTCGACCACACCGGCGGTGACGCTCACGATCGCGGGGAGCGAGGCTTCGACCTCGTCGTAGCCGGCTTCGGTCTGGCGTTGCACCTTGACCTTGCCGTCGGCGATCTCGACGTGCTTCGAGAAAGTCAGCGCGGGCCAGCCGAGTACCTCGGCGACCTGCGCGGGGACGGTACCGGTGTAACCGTCGGACGACTCGGTCGCCGCGAGCACGAGGTCGATGTCGCCGGCGCGCTCGATGCTCTTCGCGAGCACCTTGGCGGTCGCCAGCGCGTCGGACCCGGCGAGCGCGGGGTCGGACACGAGGATCGCCTTGGCCGCACCCATCGCGAGCGCGGTACGCAGGCCCGACACCTCGTCGTTCGGCGCCATCGAGATGAGGGTGACCTCACCGCCGCCGGCGGCGTCGACGAGCTGCAGCGCCATCTCGACGCCGTAGCTGTCGGATTCGTCGAGAATGAGCTTGCCACTGCGATCGAGCGTGTGGTCGGCCGACAGCGATCCCGGCACGGCCGGGTCGGGGATCTGCTTGACGCAGACGGCGACGTTCATACGACTCCTGTTCGTGGGCGCGAATCGGCGCACAGCGCCGTACGGGGGACCACGATTCTGCCAATCCCTCTGCCACCCCGTCGAAACGTGCGACTTCTCCTCACTCCACGGGCGTCAACGGAGCAAGGAAACACACTCGCGGGGTGCCGATCGGCCCGGAGCCGGTACCGTCGTCGGCGATGGCCGGGCACGTCGACGTCGTCGTGGTGGGCGCGGGTCCCGCCGGCACCGCGGCCGCGATCAGTGCCGCCGGGCGCGGCCTGAGCGTCGTCTGCGTCGACAAGGCGCAGTTCCCCCGCGACAAGACCTGCGGCGACGGCCTCACCGCCAACGCGTTGCGTCTCCTGGAGGAGTTGGGGGTGTCGGCGGGCGACCTGGCCGCGACGGAGGCGGCGTTCGTGCGCGAGACGGTGCTCGTGTCGCCGAGCGGGCGTCGCGCCCGGCTGCCGATCCCGACCGACGGTGCACACGCCGCGGTCGTGAGTCGCCGAGTGCTCGACGCCGCGCTCGTGGGTGTCGCGCGGCGTCACGGCGTCGACATCCGGGAAGGCCGGGCGGTCGAAGAGCTGAAGCAGAACCAAGAGACGGTCGAGCTCACGCTCGCCGACGGCGCGGTGCTCGAGGCATCGTTCGTGATCGCCGCCGACGGACACTGGTCGACGGTACGGCGCGCGGTCGAACCCGGCTCACCGCGCGATCTGGGCGAGTGGCACGCAGTGCGCCAGTACTTCGAGGGGGTCGACGACGAGCGCCTGTGGGTGATCTTCGAACGCGATCTCCTCCCCGGCTACGCGTGGGTCTTCCCGTTGCCGGGCGGGCGGGCGAATGTCGGCTACGGCGTGCTGC
>DATCCI010000463.1:0-2436 GCA_036511415.1 Acidimicrobiia bacterium | reverse complement strand
GCCGTCGAACACCTAACTGCCAATAGTGGCAGTCACTTCGACCCCAACGTCATCAAGGCGTTCCGCCGCGCCCGCCCGTCAGAACATTGACGACGACGCAACGCACCATCGGATCCCCGCCCGCCATCCACGACGCCGTCGTCGACGCGCTCAGCCACCTCGGCATGATCCACATCGACACGCCCTGCGCCTCCGAACTCGTCCGGCGCTCCATCCAAGACGCAACGAAGTAACCATCGCCGGCACGACACACCACCACGGGCCCGCTGGGCGATGATCCGATCCGGGGCGGGGACAGGCGGAGCCAGGGCCGGACCGATCGGTCAGGCGGTTGCTTCGTCTCGAAGCTCGACGAGGGCCCGGAGCGCGTCACGCGCGCTCACCATCCCGGCGGCGACACCATTCTCCATGATCGGCAAGTGCCGTACCTCGGCCTCGAGCATCAAGTGCGCTGCGGTGAGCAGATCCTCGTTCGGCGAGACGGTGATCAAGTCTTCACTCATGATCTGCTCGACCGTCGTCCGGCTCGTACTCGCGCCGTCGGAGATCGCACGCACGATGTCGCGCTCCGTCACCAGGCCGATCGTCCCGTGCGGACCCCGCACCAGCGCGGCGCCGATCGACTCCTCGACGAACGTCGCCGTCAACTGTCGCAGGGTGTCATTGGGGTGGACGTACACCACCGGACGCGCGACGAGAGCCTCTACCCGCGTGTCGTGGTCGAGATCCATGATCGTCTCCTCGCGTTCAACCGCGCTATACGAACTGGTCGTCGGTAGCCGCTCCGGCTCCGAAGCGCAGAAACGTGCTTTGGAAGAGTTCGATGCACTCCGATTTCCGTCGCGTGGCGCAGCCGCGACACGACAGGGCATCGACCGGCCGCAAGAGGCCGTGTTCAACTCGCCAGCAATGCCCGCAGGACGCGCACAGCCAGTGCGCCTCGTCGAGCGAACGCACCCGTTCGAGAGATCGGTCAAGGCATGCCGGACACCCGCGCGTCGCGAACCACACGTCGCCGAGGCCCGGTGGAACGAAGGTGTCGTAGAACACTTCCATCAGCCACCTCCTCATCGGTTCCCTCGTTCATCGTCGACCCCACGCACACGATCCGGATAGGGCCACATGGCCCAACTCCACAACGACGGCTACGACGACGCGGCGGTCGGGCGTCAGTCGTCGCCGGGGCTCTCGGGCACAACGCCGTCGAACGCGAGGATCCGGGACAGATGATCGGCGAACGCGGCCGCGCCGGCGTTCGGGTCGGCATCGTGCAGCTCGCGCAACACCCACTCCGAGGCCGTGAGGTTCCTCGTGCGTTCCGACCGAGGTGCGCGACGCGCGTGTATGACACCGTCGATGCCGATTACGGCTTGCACCTGTGCGCCGCCGATCGATGGGTCGTATTCGAGGATCCACCCACGGACCTTGTGGATTCCGATCTCGTGACGGCCCGCGCCGGGATTGCCGGCGGCCGCCATCGCCGCGATGAAGTCGCGCAGGCTGTCGTTCGCAAGTCGAGTTGCCTCGTCGTCCGACACGCCTCGACTCTAGATCGAGTCTCCGGACGAGACCCCAGGGACGTGCCCCGAGGTCGTTGGATAGGCTCGCGAACGGCGGGTCACCGACGGGGCGAGAGTTCGAGCGATGATCCATTTCGTCGTGGTCACCGGCACACCGACCGCCGTGGAACGCGAGTCGCAGCGCCTGTGGCACGCGCTCGAATCGACGCGGTTGCAGGACGGCGAACGGATCGAGCACATCGGCACGAGCCACACCTGGGCCGTCGCCGCGATCGCTTCGGCTGATCGCGTCTGCGGCGCGCGGATCGCCGTCGACGGCGACGCGATGGTCGTCGCGAACGGTCCGATGCTCGCCGCGACCGGCGACCAAGCCCACGTGATCGTCGACCTGCTGCAGCGGTTCCGAGCGTCGGGCTCGGACGCGGTGGCGGCGGCGCTGGGTGGCTCCTACAACTTCGTCGGGATCGATCCGTCGGTAGGCGTGCGTGCGCTCGTCGACTTCTCCGGGCTGTGCCCGCTCTATTGGCACCAGGGCGCCGACTTCGCCGTGTTCTCCAACCGGTCGACGACGATCGGGCAGCTCTTGGGAAACGTTTGGGACGTGCGCGCGCTCGCGTGGGTGATCGGTCACGCCAACCTCTTCGACGACCAACTACCGGCCAAAGGCGTCTCGTACCTGCCGCCCGGGCGCGAAGCGCGCGTTGCGTGGGGTGAAACCCAAGTGCGCGTCACCGAGTCGTCGACGTGGGTGTGGCCGGCTCCGTCGGGCGAACGAGGACGCGACAACTTGGAACCGGACGAGTGGGACGAGATCACCGAGGGGCTCGTCGCGAACTTCCGCGCGTTGCGCCAGTTGCCGGGTCCCCTTCGCCTGGCGATCACCGGCGGCAAGGACTCGCGTCTGTGTCTCGCGCTC
>DATCCI010000462.1:0-4983 GCA_036511415.1 Acidimicrobiia bacterium | reverse complement strand
TCGAGGTCAACAACCGGGCGTTCGCCGGCCACGCCGAGCAGGGCGGGTGGACCGCGGCGACTCTCGCACGCCGGATGACGGAACCCTGGTTCGATCCGACCCTCTTCCTCGTGGCGTTCGACGCCGCCGGTGCCGTCGGCTTCAACTGGATGAAGATCCACGAGGCGCACGACGGTGATCCCCGGATCGGCGAGATCTACGCCGTCGGTGTCGACCCCCGCGCCCAGGGCACCGGTCTGGGGCGCGCGCTGGCGATCGCCGGTCTGCAGGCGGCTTACGAACGCGGCATCGAGACGGGGATGTTGTTCTGTGCCGCCGACAACGAGGCCGCGCTGGCGCTGTACCGGTCTCTCGGGTTCGCGGTGCATCGCGTCGACCGCGCGTACGAGTGCGAGGTGGCGCCGGCATGACGACGCGTTACGCGGCCCGACACTCGGAGCTGGATGCCCTCATCGCGACGCTCGGCGAACCCGATTACCGCGCTCGTCAGCTGTACGAGGGTCTGTACGGTCAGCGCCGCCCGCTCGAGGCGCTCACGAACATCCCGAAGGCACTGCTCGGCCTCCTCGCCGCCGAGCTCCCGCTCGCATTCACGATCGACACGCTCCAGCTCGCCGACGACGACACGACGGCCAAGTGGCTCTGGCGCGCGGTCGACGGCGCCCAGGTCGAGACCGTTCTCATGCGGTACTCCGCGCGCGCGACGGTATGCGTCTCCGCGCAGGCGGGTTGTGCGATGGGCTGCACGTTCTGCGCCACCGGCCAGGCCGGCTTCGAACGCCAGCTGTCGGCAGGTGAGATCGTCGAGCAGGTGTTGCGCGCGCAGCACGCGTCGCCGCAACGCGTCTCCAACGTCGTGTTCATGGGTATGGGCGAGCCACTCGCAAACGTCGACGCCGTGCTCGACGCCTGCACGCGGCTCCACGACGACGTCGGCCTCTCCGCCCGCCACCTCACCGTCTCGACCGTCGGCGTCGTTCCCGGCATCGAGCGCCTCACCGAGTTCGAGCTCCCCGTCACGCTCGCAGTCTCTCTGCACGCACCCGACGACGTGCTGCGCGAGCAGCTCGTGCCGCTGAATCGTCGCTACCCGCTCGCGGCCGTCCTCGACGCGGCGCGCGCCTACGCGGAGCGCAAAGGTCGACGCGTCTCCTTCGAGTACGCGTGTATCAGCGGCGTCAACGACCTCCCGCATCACGCCGCCGCGCTCGCGGGACGGCTGACCGGCTTCCGCGGCGGCGCACACGTCAATCTCATCCCGCTCAACGACACCGCGGGGTACCCGGGCCGACCGAGCGACGCGGGACGGATCGCCGCGTTCGCCGACGGGCTGCGGACAGCCGGCGTGCAGGCCACCGTTCGGCGCAATCGTGGGACCACGATCGACGCGGCCTGCGGCCAGCTCCGCGCGCGTACCCCCTGATCCAACGCTCGGGGGCGCGGCGCCTGCTCGCGATCCGACACAATGGCAGCGTGGAAGAGCTTCGTTGGGTCAATCCCCACCAGCCCCAGACGCTTTACATGGGCGTCATCCTGAGCTACGTCCAGGGCGTGTTCGCGATCCTCAACTACCCGATCCTCGGCCCATGGGCCTTCGTCATCCTCGTCGGCTTGGTCGCCGGTGGATTCGGCATCGCCAACGAGAAGAAGTGGGGCTACTTCCTCGCGGTGGGAACAGCCGTCCTGCAGGTCGCGGTCGTCATCGGCCGCGGGTCGTCGCTCGGCGACGTGAGCGTGCTGATCGAGCTGGGATTCGACGTCGCGCTCGTCGTTCTCTTGACCCACCCGATGAGTCGCAGCTACCAGCGCATCTGGTTCAAGTGACGCCGGCCGACGTGGTCGCGGATTGCAGCGCGACGTTGGAGCCACTGGCAACTGCCGCCAATGCCGCGTGGTGGGACGCGAACGTCGACGCGCGCGACGACACGCAACTCCGCCGCGCCGATGCCGAGCTCGCGCTCTCCGACGCGCTCTCCGATCCGGCGGTCTTCGAGGCGATACGAGCCGCGCGATCGGATCGCGGGCTCGACCCGTTGGTCGCTCGTGAGCTCGACCTCCTCGATCAGAGCTTCGCGCCGAACCAGGTCGGCGCCGACCTGCGGCGGGAGATCGTCGAGCTCCAAGGCGACATCGAAGCGCGCTTCGCCCGTCACCGCGGCACGATCGACGGCGATGCGGTCGACGACAACGAGATTCTCGAAGTATTGCGGTCGAGCGACGACCCGGCGCGACGATCCGCGGCGTGGACGGCCTCGAAGACCGTGGGCGAGGAGGTCGCCGGCGACGTGCGCAAACTCGTCCGGCTCCGCAATCGGGCCGCCCGATCGCTCGGCTTCCGCGATCACTTCGCCCTCACGCTCGCGACCACCGACTTCGACGAGAGTCGGTTGTTCGCGACCCTCGCCGAAGTCGACTCCATCACCGCCGCGCCGTTCCGCACGATGAAAGCGGAGCTCGACGAGCAGCTCGCGCAGCGCTTCGCCGTCTCCGTCGACGCCTTGCGCCCGTTTCATTACGACGATCCGTTCTTCCAGGACGCGCCGAGCGCGATCGGCGTCGACCTCGATCCTCACCTGCGAGACGCCGATCTCGAGGAGCTGACCGTCCGGAGCTTCGAGGCGATGGGTCTCGACGTGCGGAGCGTGGTCGCCCGCAGCGACCTCGTCCCGCGCCCCGGCAAGGTGCAGCACGCCTTCTGCATCGACGTCGACCGTGACGGCGATGTGCGGGTCTTGAGCAACAACGCCCCGAGCGCGCGTTGGGCCGAGACGATGCTGCACGAGTTCGGCCACGCCGCGTACTTCGACGGCGTCGGCCGTGACCTCCCGTGGCTGTTGCGGACGATGCACCTCTGCCTCACCGAAGGGGTCGCGATGCGCTGCGGACGCCTCGTGCACGATCCGGAGTGGCTACGCCGGATCGCCGGTGTTCCGGCCGAGACCGTCGCCGACCTCGCGCCCCGGCTGCGCGCCGCGGCCCGGGCCCAACTGCTCATCTTCGCTCGCTGGGTCCTCGTGATGACGCACTTCGAGCGCGGTTTGTACGCGCAACCCGACGGCGACCACGACGAACGTTGGTGGGACCTCGTCGAGCAATTCCAGCTCGTGCGCCGGCCCGACGGCCGCCACGCGCCGGATTGGGCGGCGAAGATCCACATCGCCGCCGCGCCGGTCTATTACCACAACTACCTGTTCGGCGAGATGATCGCATCGCAGCTCGCCGCGTCGCTCGGCGGGCTCGTCGACGACGGCGGCGGCGCCGGACGCGCGCTCGAGACGCGCGTCTTCGCGCCCGGTGCCACGCAGCGTTGGGATCGCCTCATCGAGCATGCGACGGGTGCCCCCCTCACCCCCGCGGTCTTCACACGCGAGCTCGCGAGCTGAAGCCGACGCGCGATGTGCGACACGCTTTGCGTCCGCACGAACGACGCGATGTTGTTCGCGAAGAATTCCGACCGGCATCCGGACGAGGCGCAGGTCGTCGAGTGGCACGATCGGCGCGCCGCCGGCGCGGAGCTGCGCACGCAGTACCTCACGATCACCGATCCCGGCGCGCACGCGTTCCTCGGGTCGCGGCCCACGTGGCTGTGGGGTCTCGAGCACGGGGTGAACGAGCACGGTGTCGCGATCGGGAACGAGAAGATCTGGACCGTCGATCGGCCGCATGACCTACCGCCCGCGCTGCTCGGTATGGATCTCGTCCGGCTCGGCTTGGAGCGAGCCGTTTCGGCCGAAGAGGCCCTGACCGTGCTCACGACGTTGCTGGAGCGCCACGGACAGGGCGGATCGGGCGAGCCCCACCGCGACGAGCCGTACTTCTCGTCGTTCCTCGTCGCCGACCCCGACGAAGGCTTCGTGCTGGAGACGACCAATCGCACGTGGGCGGCGCGGCCGATCGGTGCCGGCGCCTCGATCTCGAATCGCATCACCCTCACCACCGACTGGACGCGCGCGTCCTCGGACCTCGCGGTGGATACCGACTTCGACATCTATCGGTGGCCGCGCATGCCGACGGCGATCGCGGATCATCGCCTCGCGCAGACGCGCGCCGCGGTGGCGCGCGGCGCCGCCACGACTGCCGCCGATCTCGCCTGCGTGCTGCGCGATCACGGTCGCAATCGGAGCGCCGAGGAGCTGCCGGGCGAGATCGGTGCCGACGGGGCCGGGTTCAGCGTGTGCATGCACCGCCGCGATTCCCACTCTCAGACGACCGCGTCGATGATCGCGGAGCTGCGCAAGGCGACACCACCGCGCGCGTGGGTGAGCCTCGGCAATCCGTGCTCGAGCGTGTACGTCCCATGCTTCCCGCCCGCGGTCGCGCCCGAGCTCGCCGACGCCGAACAGTGGTGGCGGTTCGCGCGGCTCCGCGACCAAATCGAGGCGTCGCCGGAGCGGCTCGCGGAGGTAGAGGCCGTCCTGGCCGCGGTCGAGGTGGAGCTCTGGACGCGCGCCGAGGCGATCTTCGTCTCGGGCGAGCGGTCGCGACTCGATGCATTCGCACATGGCGCGTTCTCACCCGTCGACGCGGCGCTGCATCGACTCGGCGTCTAGCCACCGGATACGGTCGGCAGCGCAGGTGGTGCCAACGCAGCCCCGGATGGCGTAGCGAGGGAGCAAGGTAGCCCGTGGAATTCAACGTGGCCGATCTGCTGGAGCGGGTCGCCGACACGGTGCCGCACCACCTCGCGCTGGTCTGCGCGCGGCGCCGGCTCACGTACGCGGAGCTCGACGCCCGGGCGAACCGCCTCGCACACGTTCTGGCCGCGCGCGGCGTCGGGGTCGGAGATCACGTCGCGCTGTACCTGTACAACTCCACCGAGTATCTCGAGGGGATGCTCGCCGCGTTCAAGCTGCGCGCGGTTCCGATCAACGTGAACTACCGCTACGTCGAGGACGAGCTGCACTATCTCCTCGACGACGCCGACGCGACTGCCGTCATCTTCCACCGCGAATTCGCGCCCAAGCTCGCGGCGATCCGGCCGAG
>DATCCI010000461.1:0-3423 GCA_036511415.1 Acidimicrobiia bacterium | reverse complement strand
TGCAGGTCGCGCTCAGCCTCTTCCCGCCGATGCCCCCGCTGGCTGAGGGGTGGGACATGCGCGAGTTCGACATCGACGTCGTCGCCGCCAAGTTCGACCTCTACCTGCTGCAGGACGAGCGCGAGGACGGCTCGGTCGGTCGGTTCGCGTACAGCACCGACCTGTTCGACTCCGAGACGGTGCGCGATCTCGCCGAGCACTGGAACCGCCTGCTAGGAAGCATCGCGGCCGACCCCGACGCTCCGATCTCGGAGCTCGCGATGCTCGGCGAAGTGCAACGGCGGACGCTGCTCGACACCTGGAACCGCTCCGACGCGCCGTTTCCGCGCGATCGCTGCATTCACGAGTTGATCGAAGAACAAGTCCGGTTGCACCCCGACGCCATCGCCGTGACGTTCGAAGGGGAATCGCTCACGTATGCGGCTCTCGACGCGAGCGCGCAGTACATCGCGGCGCGGCTCGCGGCTCTCGGCGTGGGTCCCGAGAAGCGGGTCGGTATCTGCGTCGAGCGCGGGCCGCACATGGTTGCCGGAGTACTCGGCATCCTGAAGGCGGGGGGCGCGTACGTGCCCCTCGACCCGAGCTATCCGCCGGACCGCGTCGACTTCATGATGCGAGACGGCGGTATCGAGGTATTGCTCACCCAGCGACATCTCTCCGCGGCATCGTCCGCCCGCGCCGCGACGGTCCTGTTCGTCGACGAGATCGGCGACTCCGATGCAGGAGCTCCGATATCTCCTGCAACGCCCGGCTCCACGCCCGCCGCGGTGACTGCGTGCAATCTCGCATACGTCATCTACACCTCTGGCTCGACCGGCTTGCCCAAGGGCGTGTGCATCGAACACGGCGCGGTGGTCAATCACATCACGGCGCTGATCCGCGACTACGACATCGGCCCCGGCGACACTGTGCTCCAGCTGCCGTCGCTCTCGTTCCACCCGGCGGTTCGCGACATCCTCGGCACGTTGAGCTCCGGTGGGCGCTTGGTGCTCCTCTCCGAGGACAGCGCCCGGGATCCCCTCGCCATCGTCGACACCATGGCCGCCGAGCGGGTGACCGCAGTGCTGAGTCTTCTCCCGTCGTTGTTGCGCGCCCTCCTCGAGGACGGCCGCGCCCAGCGCCTGCCGGTGCGCCTCCGCCTGCTTTTGACCTGCGGTGAAGCACTGCCGCTCGAGGATGCTCGACAGGCCACCTCGCGGTTCGGCTGCATCGTCGCCAACCAGTTCGGTCCCACCGAGTCGGTGATGGCCTGCGCCAAGCACACCGTCGGGCCTGACGACATCGCCATGATGGTGCCCGCGGGCCGGCCCGAGGCGAACGCTCGGCTCTACATCGTCGACCGGTACGGCGGCCTGGCTCCGGTGGGTGCGCGCGGCGAGCTGTGCGTCGGCGGCGCGAGCATCGCCCGCGGCTATCTCGACCGACCCGACCTCACAGCCGAGCGCTTCGTCACCGACCCCTTCGCCCCGGTTGACGGTGCGCGGATGTGCCGTACGGGCGACATCGTGCGCTACCGGCGCGACGGGGTCCTGGAATTCCTCGGGCGTCGAGACGACCAGATCAAGATCCGCGGATATCGCGTCGAGCTCGACGAGATCGAGGCGGTGCTGGCAACGTGCGCGGGTGTGAGCGCCGCGGCAGTGACCGCATCGGACGACGCCGGGGCGCAGCGCCGCCTCCTGGCGGCCGTCGTGGTCGAACCGGGCGCCGGGCCGCTCGACCTCACGGGCATCCGGGCGCGCCTGCGCGACCGTCTGCCCGGCTACATGATCCCGTCGGTGATCGCTCCGATCGACGCACTGCCGCTGACGCAGAGCGGGAAGATCGACCGAGCTGCTCTCGCCGACCGGCTCCGCGACCGCGCCGAGCCGACGGATGTCTACGATCCGCCCGCGACCGACACCGAGCGGGCGTTGGCCGCGATCTGGGCCAAAGCCCTCCGCCGCTCGGATCTCGGCCGCGGCCAGAGCTTCTTCGATCTCGGCGGAAACTCGTTGATGGCGGCGCAGACCCTCGTCGCGGTCGAGCACGAGCTGGGGCGCCGGCTGCCGCTCGCCGCGTTCTTCCGCACCGATCCGACGATCGCCGCGCTCGCCGCGCTCCTCGACGACGCCACCGTCGGCCTGCCACCGAGCTCGAACGGGCAACAGCAGCTGATCATGGAGCTGCGGGCGGGAACGACACCGGGTTTGATCTGCATTCACGCCGACGAAGGCGCCTTGATCGCCGCCCGGCGCTGGCTCCCGTGGCTCGAGCCGGCTCGAGCGGTGTACGGGCTGCTCCCGCCTCGTATCGGACGCCGGTTCGACCGCTCGAGCAGCGTCGAACAGCTGAGTGAGGCGATGCTCGAGCCGCTGCTCTCGGTTCAGCCCGAGGGTCCCTTCTACCTCGAGGGCTATTCGTTCGGAGGGCTGCTCGCGTACGAGCTCGCCGGTCTGCTGCGGGCGCGCGGCCACGACGTCGCCTTCCTCGCGCTCGTCGACACGCCGGTGCCTGCCGAGTGGCTCCGCCAGACGACGCTGTGGGCGAAGGCACGCTGGGAGCTACGGCGCGGCCCGCTCTCCGCCACCAAGAAGGTGACCGCGATGGCCCGGCGCCACAGCCGGTCCGCGCTGGCCCGGCTCGGGTTCGAACCGGGGGAACCCGGATGGTTCGATTCCGACGGCAGCAAGGCGCTGTTCTCCAAGTACCGGGCGCGTCCTCATGACGTGCCGCTGGTCGTGTTCACCGCGACGGAGTCGTTGGAACGTTTCGGCAGCGCAGCCCTGGGCTGGGACAAGGTTCACGCGGGCGAGGTCGAGACCGTGATCCTCTCCGGCGATCACTTCACGATCGTCAGCGGGCCGAGTGTCGAAAAGCTCGCGCGCGCGTTGTCGGATCGCATGAGCGCGGCCCGCGCGGCAAGGAACGCAAGCGTGTCCGCGACACAAAATGCAGGCGTGTCGGCGACACGAAATGCAGGCGTGTCCGCGACACAAAATGCAGGCGTGTCGGCCATGCACGATGTCATCGCCGTCGGTGGCGCCGACACCGGCGCGGGACCGAGTTCGCCTTGACGGTCTCGCCGGCGCGGGTGCGGGTAGGCGAGACGCACGTCTGGCGGGTGCGATTGCCGGCCGACGAGATCGATGCGTCCGACGCCTGGGCGACGCTCGGTGCCGAAGAGCGTCTCGCCGCATCGCGCCTGGCGCGCCCCGCCGACCGTTACGCGCGCGTGCAGGCGCGGGCCGCGTTGCGCCGGATCCTCGGCGGCCTGCTCGGGTGCGACGCGGCCGACGTCGCGATCGCAACGACCGCGCACGGCAAGCCCGTGCTCGCGTCAGCGGTCGACGACGCGAGCCTGAGCTTCAGCGTCTCTCACTCCGGTGACGTTGTCCTCATCGCGATCGGCGCCGGGCCGGCGGTCGGCGTGGACGTGGAGGA
>DATCCI010000460.1:0-2810 GCA_036511415.1 Acidimicrobiia bacterium | reverse complement strand
CCGCCTCTTCGACGGCACCTGCGTGAGGTGGTGGTAGAGCTGCTCACCCGTCCGCTCGGCGACCGCGACGATCAGCAGCGAGTCGAGCGACGGGAAATAGGCATAGATCGTGCGCGACGACACGGACGCGCGTTGCGCGATCGCCCGCACCTGCAGCGCGTCGTAGCCACCCTCTGACGCGAGCTCGAGCGCCGCGTCCATGATTCGTTGCCGCGGCCGACGGGTGCTCATTCCGATCCGTTATTCTAGATGATCCCGAAAGCATGGTTTGCGTTGAGGCGTCCGGGTATTAGGGGATCCCGTGCCATTGCGGGTCCCGCCGAGGTCGCGCCGGCTCGTTCGTCACTCGGCGGTAAACGCGGTCGCCAGACCTTGGAGCAGCCCTACCCATTCGGACGGCGCTGATGGTGGCAACGGTCTGCGGATGCTCAAGGCTTCCGCGAGTGCGACGGCTTCACCGCGCAGGCACGGGGCTTCGGGCGGGACCAGGTCGTCTCGCACGGCGACCGACTCACCGACGTCGAGCACGCAGCTCAACTGTAGGTCGCGAGCCTCGACGGCAAAGCGTCCGGCAATCGTGTGTCCGGTACCGATCGCCAACGCGGGACTCAATGCGGCGGCGTACCGCACACACGACCCGACCTCGTCGGGTTCGGTCGGCGGGGTCAACCCGAGTGGGAGTGCGATATCGCGCTCGTGGATCCAGCAATCCCACAACGCGTGACACGCGATCAACCGGATCGGGACATGACCGGCCGGTGATTCCGCCGGCAGCAGCCAACCGGCATCGTCGAGGTCGGCGAGGACAGCCAACAACGCGTCGTTCGACGCGACGAACTGGTCGAGCACCTCGGTCGGCGTCAGCTCCCGCATCGGGGCAACCATCAACGCAGGAGTTGTGGCGGGATCGAACCCGGTGAGCACGCGTGTCGGCGTACCGGCGAGACCTGCCAGCACCGAGGCGCGCCAGAAGACGTTGACGCCGACGATGTGTGCGACCACGTCCTGCACGGTCCAACCATCACAGCGGCTCGCCGAACGCCAGTCGTCCTCGCGAAGATCCACGAGCATCGCCGCGAGACGTTGGCGTTGTCGTACCACCGGCACGAGCTGATCACCCGGCGGTCCTGCAATCGAAATGATGGGCGGACCCTCATAACGCGGCGACACCAACATCAGACCGACCGTACCCGACCCGGGCTGCCGACCCCGGCGGCGTCGTCCTACCGCGCCCTACCGAACGGTTGCTCATGCTCGACCCCCCCGAACACTCACGTTGCCGGCCGGACACTGTGCCGATGACGAGCGGTGTCCGCGGACCACTGCTCACCGACCGATCGTCTCAATCGTTGAGTAACTCGGCGATGCGTTCAGCGACCATGATCGTCGGGAGGTTCGTGGTGGCGGTCGGGATGCTCGGCATGATCGAGGCGTCGGCGACGTAGAGATCGTCGATTCCGCGGACTGCGCCACGCGAGTCGACAACTGCGCCGGTCTCGGGGTCGGGTCCCATCGCGCAGGTGCCGACCGGGTGGTGGTAAGTGCCGACCCCTTTGATTATCCAGGTCGTCAGCGCGTCGAGGTCGTCATCGGCGATCGCGGGTCCTGGCGACAGGTCCGGGCCGGTCGCGATCGCGTCCATCGGGGTGCTTCGCGCGACCCTTCGCGCTTCGATCACCGCTTCGACCATCCGCGACAAGTCGTCGCGATGGCGTAGGTGGCCGAGATGGATGTGTGGGGATTCCTCGGGATCAGTCGAGCGCAGCCGCACCCATCCCTGCGACTTCGGCGCCATGACCGCGGCGACGATCGCGAACACCGCGCCCGACGGCACCTCACTCGGTGGAACTTCATGGGGTCCCGACGCGAACAGGAGAAGATCGGGAGGGTCATCGCGTCCGCACCGGCTGGAGCGGAACGTCACCATCGACTGGAACCGTTGGCACGGCCCGAGCGGCCGCGCCGGCACATCGACACTGATCATCGGGTGGTCGACGAGGTGCGCGCCCACGCCGGGCAGCGCAACACCGACCGGGATGCCGAGCGCGCCGAGCTGGCCGGGCGGGCCGATCCCCGAGCGGAGCAAGATCGCCGGGCTCGCGTACGCGCCTGCTGCGAGCACGACGCGACCGGCCTCGATTAGGTCGTCGTTGAGCAAACGGATCCCGCGCGCCCGACCGTGTGCTCGCTCGACGCGCGCGGTGAGCGTGTCGGGCAAGATCGTCAGGTTCGGACGCGACCGTGCACCGGCGAGGTAGGTGAGCGCGGTACTCATGCGCACACCGTCACGTACGTTGCGCGGCGTCGGCCCGGCACCCACGACGCCGGGCCGGTTATGGTCGTCGACCATTGGGTGTCCCGACCCGACCGCGCCCTCGAGGAACGCGGCCTGGGCCGCATTGAGCTCGAGGTATGGGTGACGTCGTATCGGGATCGGACCGTCAGCACCGTGCCAGTCGTCGGCGAAGTCGGTATCCGACTCGAGACGCCGAAAGAACGGCAGCACCTCGGCGAAGCTCCAACCCGCGTTGCCCATAGCCGACCAGCGGTCGTAGCCGGCCGGTGCGCCGCGCAGCGCGAAGCAGGCATTCGTCGCCGAGCATCCACCCATCAAGCGGGCTCGCGGCAGGCTGATCCCGCGATCGAGTTCGACATCGGCCGAATACCCCCAATCGTGTTCGATGGTCGGTCCCGACGCGTCGACAACATCCGAAGGAAGCGTCGCCGAGTCGGGATGATCCGGACCGGCTTCGATCAACAGCACACGCCGGTGCGGATCCTCGCTCAGCCGGGTCGCGAGCACGCAGCCC
>DATCCI010000459.1:0-4704 GCA_036511415.1 Acidimicrobiia bacterium | reverse complement strand
GGGCTGTCACCGAGCCCGATCACGGCAGCGACACGCTCACCTTCACCGAGGAGTCGTTTCACGATCCGGCGATCAAGGCCAACTGCGTCGCGATCCCAGACGGTGACCACTACGTGATTCGCGGCCAGAAGTCGTCGTGGGTCTCGAACGGCACGATTGCGACGATCGGCACGCTGTTCTGCACCATCGACGGCGCCCAGGGTTTCGCGGGCGGGGGCGTGTGCGTCGTGCCGCTCGATCTGCCGGGCGTCAGCCGGGGTCGACCGCTCGACAAGCTCGGTCAGCGCCCCCTCAACCAGGGTGAGATCTTCTTCGACGAAGTGCGCGTACCCGCCGAGTTCATGGTCGTCGGGAAGGACGCCTACGGCGTCGCGATCGAGATGGTGCTCGCACTCGCGAACGCCTATATGGGCATGACGTTCGTAGGACTGGCGCGAGCCGCGTACGAGCTCGCGCTCGGGTACGCGAAGGAGCGCGTGCAGGGTGGCGTTCCGATCATCCGTCACCAGAGCGTGCGGAGTCGGCTGTTCCGGATGTTCACGCAGGTCGAGGCGGCGCGTGCCCTCGCCCGCAAGGTCACCTTGATGGGCGCGTCAGCGCCGCCACCGGTGCAGTACTCGATCGCGTCCAAGACGTACTGCACCAACACGGCGTTCGAGGTAGCGAGCGCGGCCGTGCAGATCTTCGGTGGCAACGGTCTCAGCCGCGAATACCCGATCGAGAAGCTTCTGCGCGACGCCCGCGCGGCGATGATCGAAGACGGCTGCAACGAGATGCTCAGCATCGTCGGCGGTGCCAGGCTGTGACTCGGATGATCGCGCAGGCGCGCGAAGCGGATGGAGGCGACGACATGAAGACAACTAGCGCAGTGGCGGAGCAGTAGAGATGGAGCTCCGTGAGGTCATCGGGAGGCGACGCTCGATCCGCTTCGTCCGCCCGTACCGGGCCGTGGAACCCGAGAAGATCCAGCGCATGCTCGAGGCGGCCCGCCTCGCGTCGCACTGGGGAAACGTGCAGAGCCTTCGGGCGGTCGTCGTGTTCCGTGACTCGGCACCCCAGAAGGTCCTCGACGGCCTCTACGCGCCCATCGCCGGCTGGCAGATCCGGCTCGCGCCCGTCGTCATCGTCTGGTACATCGACCCGCGCGCCGTCGACGAGCAGGCCGACCGGCTCCGGGAGCTCCTCGACGCGGGGGCGCTCGGCTTCGGGGAGACGAAGAAGGACGATCTCGAGACCCAGCTCATCCCGATCTTCGACGCGATCCGCGACACGTTAAAGGAGCCGGGGCTGGGCGAGGTCGACTGCGGTCAGGGCATCGCGCAGTCCACGCTCATGGCCTTTGAGCTCGGCCTCGGGACGTGTTGCCTCGGCACGCCGAACGGCGACCAGATCCGCGAGACGGTCGGCATCCCGGAGCAGTGCCGAGTGCTGATGCTCCAGACGGTCGGGTACCCGGCCGAGACGTGGGAGGCCGGCGGGCAACGACCCCGTCGACCCTTCGAGGACTTATTCTCCATGAACACCTACGGCAAGCCGTTTCCGCGCTCCGGCGACGTCGTCGAGGAGCTCACCGCGGCCGGCATGTTCACCACCCCCGCGCCGCTGCCGTGGCGCGAGGCCGAGCTCGAATACCTGCGGCGCGCGCTACAGCTCGAGGACCGCGGCAGCGGCCTCCTCTGAGCGTCTGAGGAAGGGGAACTCATGAAGATGGACGCGGTGGTCGCCGGGGTGGGCATGACCACGTTCGCCAAGCACCTCGACACCGGGCTCAAGGCGCTCGGCGCAGAGGCCGTGCAGGTCGCGGTCGCCGACGCCGGCCTCAAGCTCGCCGACCTCGACGCAGCCTTCGTCGGCAACGCGGCGGCTGGGCTCATCACCGGCCAGGAGTCGATCCGCGGTGAGGTGGTGCTGCGATCGATCGGCATCGGACGGATCCCGGTGGTGAACGTGGAGAACGCGTGTGCGAGCGCGTCGACCGCGTTGCACCAGGCCTCGGCGATGGTGACCGCCGGGCTCTACGATGTCGTACTCGCGCTCGGCGTCGAGAAGCTCTACAGCGAGGACAAGCGCAAGACCTTCGCGGCGTTCAGCGGCGCGGTCGACGTCGAGATGCTCGCTGAGATCATGGCCGGCCTTCAGGCGAGCGCGAAGAAGGGCGGCGCCGAGGCCGGAGCGTCGGGCGCGGGAGAGAATCGTTCGATGTTCATGGACATCTACGCGGTGGTCGCGCGCGCCCACATGGAGCGCTACGGCACCACGGTCGAGCAGTTCGCCGCAGTGTCGGCGAAGAACAGCCGCCATGGCCACCTCAATCCCCGTGCGCAGTTCCGGGAGGAGCTGACCATCGACGACGTCTTGGGCTCGCCCATGGTCTCGGAACCGCTCACGCGTCCGATGTGCTCACCGATCGGCGACGGAGCGGCCGCTGCAGTCGTCGTGTGCGAAGCCAAGGCCAGGGAGCTGGGGATCACGCGGCCGGTGCGGATCCGTTCGTGCGTACTGCGCTCGGGCTGGGACCGGGGCTTCGACGAGGACGGCGCGGCTGAAGTCTGTGCGCGCGAGGCCTATGAGGAGGCGGGGATCGGCCCGGCCGACCTCGACGTCATCGAGTGTCACGACGCGACCGCGCCGGCCGAGATCCTCGCGTACGAGTCGCTGGGGCTCTGCGCGAAGGGCGACGGCGGCAAGCTGGTCGAGGCGGGCGACACCACGCTCGGCGGCCGGACACCGGTGAACACCTCCGGTGGGCTCCTGCGTAAGGGGCACCCGGTCGGCGCCACCGGCATCGCGCAGATCGTGGAGCTCACCGAACAGCTCCAGGGCCGCAGCGGCGCGCGCCAGGTCGACGGGGCGACGGTGGGCCTCGCACACAACGGCGGCGGCACGATCGGCACCGACGTCGCCGCGCTCTGCGTGACGATCCTCTCGACGTGATCGACCGCTCGACATGACCGAGCATGACGAGAGTGTCTTAGCCGGGCTGGTCGCGGCACGGGCGGAGTCCCAGCCCGACCTCGACGTGCTGACGTTCGAGCACCTCTCGCTCGACGGCGGCGCCACCCCCGACGAGGCGCGCACCTTCGGCGGGTTGCACGCGAACGCCCAACGACTGTCGGCGTGGCTCATCGCGCAGGGCATGCGACGCGGTGACCGGTTCGCGCTCATCATGCGCAACCATCCTGAGTTCGTCGAGGCGATGGTCGCCGCGTCGATCACAGGCACGATTTTCGTGCCCGTCGATCCGCGCACCAAGGGTGAGAAGCTCGCCTACTACCTCCAGAAGGCCGACTGTCGCGGCTTGGTGTGCGCCGACTACTGCCTACCTGCGGTCGTCGACGCCCGCGCCCGAGGTGCCGAAGTGCGGTGGGTGCTCGCGCACGCGACGGGTGAGGATGGCGATGCACCCGGCCTCGAGGACGTCGCCGGCGTCGAGTCGCTGGCCGCGGTGCTCGACGGCCCCGGCGCGACGGTCGATGTTCGCCTGGAGTCGCCCGAGAACCCCCTCCAGATCATCTTCACATCGGGCACGACCGGCGATCCCAAAGGCGTCGTGTTCCCCAACTCGCGCTTCGGTGCGTACGCGATGCTCGGCTACCTCATGGGGTACGCGACCGACGAACGGCCCTACACGGGGCTGTCGCTCACGCACGGGAATGCCCAGGCCATCACACTCGCACCGTCGCTGGGCATGGGCCTGCGGGCGGTGTTCAGTCGCCGCTTCACGAAGTCGCGGTTGTGGGACGTGTGCCGCGCACACGACTGCACCACGTTCTCCATCCTCGGCGGGATGGCAACGGCGATCTACTCCGAGCCCGAACGCGCTGACGATGCGGACAACCCGGTGCACCTGGTGATCAGCGCGGGTATGCCCGCGGCGATCTGGGAACCGTTCGAAGCGCGCTTCGATGTACGCGTGTTCGAGTGGTACGCCGCCGTCGAGGGCGGGCTCGCGTGCAAGCCGATCGGCGAGGGTCCGGTCGGCTCCTTCGGCAAGCCACTCGGCCTCGAGATGAAGATCCTCGACGACGACGATCGTGAGTGCGCACCGGGCGTGATCGGCGAGATCTGCTCTCGCCCCCTCGACGGCACTGCACCCGAGGTCGAGTATCACGATGACCCCGAGGCGTCCGCGGCCAAGACCCGCGGCGGGTGGCTCCGCAGCGGCGACATGGGCCACACCGATGCCGACGACTGGTTCTTCTTCGACCATCGAAAGGGCGGTGGCATCCGCCACAACGGCGACTTCGTCAACGCCGGCTTCGTCGAGAAGGTCGTCGCCGAGCACCCCTCCGTGACCGACGTCTTCGCATACGGCGTGCCCGCGGCCTCGGGCGCGCCCGGGGAGAAGGACGTCGTCGTTGCGATCGTGCCCGTCGACAACACGAGCTTCGATCCCGACGCCGTGTTCGCCGCGTGTCGCCGGGGCCTGGAGTCGAATTTCGTGCCCACCTACCTCGAGGTGGTCGAGGAGATCCCGAAGACGGTGTCGGAGAAGCCGCTGGAGCGCTTCCTGCTGGACCGGTTCGACCCGTCGTCACCGTCGGTGTACACGGAGACGCGCGTCGCGCGTGCGTGAGGTGCGGGCTTGAGCCAACGCGTCGCCGTCCTGTGCGGCGGGATCGGTGGGAGCCGACTCGTGACCGCACTCGCGCGTCTCGTCGCGCCGGACAACCTCACGTGTGTGGTGAACACTGCCGACGACCA
>DATCCI010000458.1:0-3747 GCA_036511415.1 Acidimicrobiia bacterium | reverse complement strand
GGCGCGAACGCCGCGCAGGGTGTCACCTTCGGTCCCGCGTCGGTCACGAGATTCGACCTGGGAATCGGCGATCGGTCCGTCGGCTACGCGGTGAAGCTCTCCGTGTCGGCCACCGGTGGCAAGAGTGCTGTGTTCTACGCCGACCTGGTGTTCCTCCCGCGCGATCGCGCGGGGTTGGAGTTCGACTTCCTCGACGTGGGCGCGCCGATCAACCGCACCTTCGAGACCTCGCTCGTGCAGGCGGTTTACGACCGGGTCGGCACCAAGGCGAAGTAGAGCCGGATCCGGCGCACGCGCTATTGCTCCGACATGATCGCGTCGTATTCGGCTTGGGGGTCGCGATGCGGCGTTCCGGAAACGTCCACAACGACCCGGTCGATGCCGACGTTCGCGCGGAACGGGGCCTCGTAGCCGTCGCCGACGGCGGGTCCGACCTCGTATCCGCACGTCAGGCCACCGCCGGTGTAAGAGAACGTCATCGGTGTGAAGTGCGGGATATCGCCCGAACCCACGACCTGCCCGTCGACGAGCAACTCGCCTCGCCCCGTGAACTCCGCGGTCTTGGAGAACACGAACGCGACGCGGTGCTCACCCGGAGCGAGGATGCCTTGGCTGTCGACGACGTCGCGCCTCGCGCCGTAGAGGTTGTGCACGTAACGGAGCCGACCGCCGATCAGCTGGAGCGTGAAGCCGCCGAGCACCGATCCGAGCGCGAGCAACGTCCCCTCGCCGACCACACCGGGTGGCACCGTTATCGTGGTGCTGATGGCGTGCGAACGATTGCGCACGTTGACTGCGACGGCCTCGGGCACGGGCGCGCCGTTCGGGTAGTACACGTAGGTCGTCCGCCGCTGTCGGCGGGTCGGCCGCGGATTCAAAATCGCGAACAGCGGACGGTTGTCGAGGGGGAGCACGTCGTTCTGCGCGGCCTCCTCCCACCACAGCTCGACCATCGACGCGAGGCGTTCGGGTTCGCTCGCGGCGACGTCGTTCGTCTCCGACGGGTCGGCGACCACGTCGTACAGCTCCCAGACGTCGTCGTCGAAGGGGGAGTCGGGATCGAGCCCGTCGTCGTACATCGCGCCGAGCGGATGGAACGTCACCGCCTTCCAACCGCGGTGGTAGATGCCGCGGGATCCGAGCATCTCGAAGTGTTGGGTGTCGCGCGTCTCGGGCGCGAGCGCGTTCCGGAGCACCGGAGCGAAGCTCGCGCCGTCGAGGCGCGACTGCGCGATCCCTTCGAGCTGTGCCGGCGGCTCGATGCCGACGAGCTCGAGGATCGTCGGGAGCACGTCGATCGCGTGCGCGAACTGCCGTCGCGTCCCACCCGGATCCGCGATGCCCGGCACCGAGACGATGCACGGATCGGCGACCCCGCCTTCGTGCACCTCGCGTTTCCAGCGCTTGAACGGCGTGTTGCCCGCCATCGTCCACCCCCACGGGTAGTTGTTGTGCGCGGTCGGTCCGCCGATCTCGCCGATGCGCGCCCGTAGCTCGCGCCGGCCCGCCGGCGCGCCGTTCATGAGCCGGCCGTCGTTGATCGAGCCCTTCGGTCCGCCTTCGGCGCTGGCGCCGTTGTCGGACACGGCGACGATCACCGTGTTGTCGAGGTCGCCGGTCCGGGCGAGGAACGCGAGCAGCCGGGCGATCTGCGCGTCGGTGTACGACAAGTACGCGGCGAAGCACTCCATGAAGCGGGCCGCGACGGCACGGTCCTCGGCCTTGAGCGAGTCCCACGCCGGCACCCAATGCGGACGCGGCGACAACCGGGTGTGAGCGGGCAGCACTCCTTCGGCGATCTGGCGCCCGAACGTGGCCTCGCGCCAGGCATCCCAGCCCGCGTCGAACCGCCCGCGGTAGCGCTCGATCCACTCCCGCGGCGCGTGATGGGGCGAGTGACACGCGCCGGTGGCGAAGTAGCAGAAGAAGGGTCGATCGGCGTCGACGGCGCGGAGGTCGGCGAGGAAGCCGATCGCCCGATCGGCCAGGTCCGCGCTCAAGTGGTAGCCGTCCTCGGGACGCGCGGGCGGGAGCACCGAATGATTGTCGTGGTAGAGCGACGGCACGAACTGGTGGGTTTCGCCGCCGTGGAACCCGTACCAACGGTCGAAGCCGCGCGCGAGCGGCCACGACATCCGGGACGCGGCCATATGGGTCTCGTCATCGGGTGTGAGATGCCACTTACCGACCGCGTATGTCGCGTAGCCGTGCGCGCGGAGGATCTCGGAGAGGAAGCCGTTCTCGCGCGGGATGCGGCCCCAGTAGCCCGGGTACCCCACGGCGAGGTCGGCGACGCGGCCCATGCCGTTGCGGTGGTGGTTGCGCCCGGTGAGCAGGCACGATCGTGTCGGCGAGCAGAGGGCGGTTGTGTGGAAGTTGGTGAGCCGGATGCCCTCGCGCGCGAGACCGTCGAATGTCGGCGTCGAGATGTCGGAGCCGTAACAGCCGAGCTGCGCGAACCCGACGTCGTCGAGGACGAGCAGCAGCACGTTCGGCGCGCCGGCCGGCGGCTCGGCCTCGGGCGGCCACCACGGTGTCGATGTTCGCCAGTCCGGTCCGATCACACCTTCGAAATGCCGGTCCATGCTCCGAGTCTGCCAAGTGCGCAGGTCCGCGCACCCGTCGAGGACCAGTGCGGCCACTCGTCGAGAACATGTGCGACAGTCTTCGGGCGCGATAGAACCGTCGGCATGAGGCTCGGGCTACAGCTCGGATACTGGGGCGCGCAGCCGAATCCGTTCTCGATCGCGCTCGCGCATGAGGCCGAGCGGCTCGAGTACGACTCGGTGTGGACGGCGGAGGCGTGGGGTTCCGACGCCTTCACGCCGGCGGCCTGGATCGGTGCGCACACGTCGCGGATCCGGCTCTGCACCGGCATCGTCCAGATCTCGGCGCGTACGCCGGCATCCTGCGCCATGCACGCGCTCACGCTCGATCACCTGTCGAACGGCCGCTTCACGCTCGGCCTCGGGGTCTCCGGCCCGCAGGTGGTCGAGGGCTGGTACGGCCAACCCTTCGGCAAGCCGCTCGCGCGGACGCGTGAGTACGTCGAGATCGTGCGGCGCATCTTGCGCCGCGAGGATCCGGTCGAATACCTCGGCGAGCACTACCGGCTTCCCTACGACGGGCCGAACGCCTGGGGACTCGGCAAGCCGTTGCGCTCGATCACGCATCCGTTGCGTTCGGATCTGCCGATCCTGCTCGGCGCGGAGGGACCGAAGAACATCGAGCTCGCGGCGGAGATCGCCGACGGGTGGATGCCGCTCTACTACTCGCCGTTCCGCCAGGACGTCTACGCCGAGTCGTTGCGGGGCGCAGCGGGCAAACCCGATTTCGAGGTGTGCGTCAACGTGATGGGCTGTCGGATCGCCGACGACATCGAAGACGCGCTCATGCCCACCAAGGCCGCGCTCGCGTTCTACATCGGGGGAATGGGCGCCCGCAGCCGCAACTTCCACATGGAGCTGATGAGCCGCATGGGGTTCGAGGCCGAGGCGCACAAGATCCAGGATCTGTTCTTCGCAGGCCGGCGCGACGAGGCGATCCCCCTGGTGCCCACGCAATTCGCCGACGAGATCTCGCTCGTGGGCTCGAAGGCGCGCATCCGTGAGCGGCTCGACGCGTGGCGGGACAGCCCGGTCACGACCATCATTCTCAACGGTGACGTCGAGACGCTACGGACGATGGCCGAGCTCGCCGCCTGAGCGCGCCGGCCTGGTTTCGCCCGTCAGGTATCGCCCGTCAGGG
>DATCCI010000457.1:0-15630 GCA_036511415.1 Acidimicrobiia bacterium | reverse complement strand
GCCGAGGTCGCCGAGCACCCGCGCGGCCCGCGCCGACGGCTCACCGCCGAGGTCGACGACGCGCAGGCCTGCCAGCAGCCGTTGCGCCCCGAGGCGTTGCGTCACCGCCATCCCCTCCGAATAAACTGACACGAACGTCAGCAAAGGACGGTATCGCAATGGCGAACTACGAAGTCGTCGACGCCGACTGCCACATCCTGGAACCGCCGGACATCTGGACGAACTGGCTGTCGTCCAAATACCAGGACAAGGCGCCGAGACTCGTCAAGGACTCCGAGGGCGGCGACGCGTGGCTCACCGCCGTCGGCGGCGACCCCGACCCCATCGGGCTCGTCGCGACCCCGGGCATGCCGTTCGACAAGTTCCGCTGGTACGGCGTCACCTACGAAGAAGCGCGCACGGGCTGCTACAACGGCGAGGCGCGCCTCGCCGACATGGACATCGACGGCGTCGACGCCGAGATCCTCTTCCCGCCGCAACGCACGATGAGCCACTTCCTCGGCGACGACGACGACGATTTCGTGCTCGCGGGCGTCGAGGCCTACAACAACTTCTTGTTCGAGGAGTTCTGCGCTCCTGACCCGAATCGGTTGATCGGGCTCGCGCAGATCCCGTCACTCGGCATCGACAACGCGGTCGACTCGCTGCGCAAGGCCAAGGCGCGCGGCGCGAAGGGCGTGCTGATCTCGAACTGGCCCGCCGGCAAGGGGAGCATCGCGCGCGACGACGACCCGTTCTGGGCCGCGGCGGTCGACGAGGGCATCCCGGTGTCGATCCACATCAACATCATCAGCCGCCAGCAGCGCAGCTCGTCGCGCAAGGCGGCCGCGGCCAAAGGCAACCAGCTCTACAACATGCAGAGTGAGGCCACCCGGGCCAAGGCGATCGGCGGGATGAGCCACGTCTTCGCGATGGCGACCGGCGCCATGACCGACATGATCTTCACCGGAGTCTTCGAGCGTTTTCCCGAGCTGCAGGTCTGTTGGATCGAGACCGGCGTGGGATGGATCCCACACTTCCTCGAGTGCATCGACGACCGTTGGTGGCGCAACCGCGTGTGGGGCGACCTGCCGCTCAAGGAGCCGCCCTCGTCGTACTGGTACCGCAACAACGCCGCGAGCTTCATCGTCGACCGCTCGGGTGTCGAGCTTCGCAACCGCGTCGGCGTCGACAACATGATGTGGTCGAGCGACTATCCCCATCACGGCAACGACTGGCCGTACTCCCGCAAGACGATCGAGGAGATGATGGGCGGCATCAACGAGACGGAGCGCGCCCTCATCACGGGCGGCAACGCGGCCCGCATCTGGGACCTGCACAACTAGGAAGACGAAGAAGAAGCGCCGTCTTCGATCCGAACGCCGCCGACGCCGGTACCCGTTTCTTGCGCGGTGCGCACGGCTTCGAGGGTGAGCCGCTGGATCGTGCGCTGGTGCACGTAGTTCAACACGCGGTCGACGGCCGGGATCATGCGTTGCGAGTTCGCGGTCAGCTGGCGCTGGATTGCGACCAGTTCCTCTCGGTCCCAATCGCGATCGTCGCCGGCGAGCATCGCGTGCACGTCGGCCTGGAGTGCTCGGAAGTGACGCACGTAGATGGCGCCGAGCTCGACGATGATGTCTTCGGTCATGCCGATCTCGCGCAGCTCGACGACCGCGCGTAGCAGCCCGAGGTCGCGGTCGTCGTAGACCTCGTGTCCGAGCGCCTCGGGCTCGGCGAGCAGGCCGATCTCGCGCAGGCGCGCGATGAGGGCGGCGTCGAGGCCCGACTTCGCGACGAGCTCTCCCAGCGTGTAGCTGCCCTGGGAGACGAAAAGCCCCTCGATGCCGGGGCGGTCGGCGTTGAGGAGCGCCCGGATCGCGGCCAGGGAGAACCTCTGACCCTGGAGCTCGCGGATTCGACCGAGCCGCTCGAGGTGGGCGGCGCCGTAGAGCTTGTGCCGGCCCGACCGCTCGGGTGCCTCGAGCAGGCCTTCTCGGGAGTAGTAGCGGATCGTGTCGACGGTGACGCCGGCCTCGTGGGCGAGCTCGTCGGTGCGCCACCGCGATTCGGGCACGTTCGAGATCCTCTGTGTTGACAGCACCGACACTGAGAGCATATACTCGCAGTGTAGTTTCATCGCGAGTATTTGACTGGGAGTAGTTGCTCGCCGAGAAGTGGCTCAGGAGCAGGTACTCATCGGCGACGAAGGTAGCAGCTCCAGGCCGCTGCGGAACGGGACTTGAGGAGAGACGAGCATGCAGGGAAACGAAACCCGAAGCGACTCCAAGGTTCAGGCGCTGTCGTGGCTCGTGTCGCAACTGCGTTGGGAGCACATGCTCGGCGCGCTGCGCGACGGCCGCCGCAGCGACGTGCTCGGTGACGTGCTCGACCACGCCCGCCGAGCGGCCTGAGCCAAGACCGAACCAGCATCGGCTGCGGACCCCCCGCCGCGGTCGACGTGCGATCGGCCCCGATCCTCGCGGTCGGGGCCGAGTCGCGTTTGCACGTCCGGACCGCGAGGGCGCGCTCGGTTCCCGCGCGCCCGGGACTTCTTCACGCGCACTTACTCGCTTCTGCGTTCGCTCCCTGATCCGCGGCGCAACGTGGGATCGCTTCGGAAAACCCCGGGGCGCCTTCCCACCCAAAGGAGCAATCATGCAATCCGAACTGCAGAGCGACCAGTCACCCGCATCGAGGCTCACGGCCAAACGCGGCCGAACCTGGCTGATCGTCGGCGCGGCCGCCATCGGCGCGGCCGTCGGCGGAGCCGGCATCGCGAACGCGGCGACCACCAGCTCGTCCTCGGCCGCCGGCACTTCGTCGGCGGCCGCGTCATCCACCAACCCGCCGGCCAACCCCGCGGCGAACCCGGCGACGCTCTCGCACGGCCCGGGCGAGACCCTGCTCACCGGTACCACTGCCGACAAGGTCAAGGCCGCCGCGCTCGCGGCCGACCCGGGTGCGACGATCATCCGGGTCGAGACCGATTCGGCCGGGTCGCCGTACGAAGCGCACATCACGAAGGCGGACGGCACGCAGGTGACGTTGAAGATCGATGCGAACTTCAAGGTCACGTCGACGGACCAGGGCTTCGGTGCCGGTCCGGCCGGTCAGGCGCCGACGAGCGGTCAGACGCCGCCGGGCGCGGGTGCCCCGAGCGCCTGAGCCGGTCCCCGGCGTCGTCGGGTCGTCAGGATCCCCAGCCCCCGCGTCCGTTTGTCGACCGGGACGTGGGGGCCGGGGGATCCTGGCCACCGTGACGCCGGTTGATTAACGCCGCGTAAAACGGCTGAGCCGCGACGTTGCGCGCGCGGCGTTGTCTCGGCCGGATCAGGCCCGGACCCAGCGGGGGAGGGTTACGTCGTCGATCCGGTGGAACACGACCCGTACGGGCTCGGCGATCGTGATCGTCGTCGGGTCGATCCGGTTGATGTCGCCGTCGGCCGTCTCGACGAGGTTGCCGACGAAGCGGATCTCGGGATCCTCGTCGAGCTCGACCACGATCGCGTTGTAGGGCGCGACCGCGGCGAACGCGGGCAGGAGCGGCGGGTGCGCGACGATGAACGACCAAATGCGACCGCGCCCTGACGTCGGCTCCCAGCTCACGGCGGTCGACCGGCACCGTGGACACATCGGCCGGGGCGGCATCCGCCACGCGCCGCACGCGCCGCAGGCCTGCACGAGCAGCTCCCCGCGCGCGCAGCCCAGCCAGAATTCGCTCGACGTCGGATCCGCGAGGTCGGGCAGGAGCCATCCCGTCTCCACCGGCTCACCCGCCCTTCGTGAACAACATCGCCGAGGTCGGAACGCCTTCGCCGCTCGTTACCAACGACACGTCGGCACCGTCGACCTGCGCCGTCGACGTGCCTCGGATCTGGCGCACGGCCTCGAGGACGAGATTGAACCCGTGCACGTACGCTTCCGACATTCCGCCGCCGGAGGTGTTCACCGGGAGCCGCCCGTCGGGCCACTCGATGCCACCGTCGTCGGTGAAGGGTCCGCCCTCTCCGCGCGGGCAGAACCCGTATCCCTCCAAGGAGAGAATGATGAGCGGGCTGAACGCGTCGTAGAGCTGCGCGACCTTGACGTCGGCGGGTGTCACGTCGGCCATCTCCCACATGCGCCGGGCCACGGTCCACGCCGGGCCGCGTAGGGGGTCGGCGGTGAAGTAGTTCGTCATCGTCTGGTGCTGCGGCGGCAACCCTTGGGCGAACGCGTGGATGTATGCCGGCGGCTGCTTCAGATCGCGTGCCCGGTCGGCGGCGGCGACGACGACCGCGAGCGCGCCGTCGGTCTCGAGACAGTTGTCGAAGAGGCACAGCGGTTCCGAGATCCAGCGGGCATTCATGTAGTCGTCGCGCGTCATGGGCTTGTGGCCCATTGTCGAAGCCGGGTTACGGGCCGCGTGGGCACGAAACGCCAGCGCGATGTTCGCGAGGTGGTCGCGGGTGCCGCCGTACTCGTGCATGTACCGCCGGGTGAGCAGCGCGATCTCGTCGACGGGCCGGATCACGCCGAACGGCCGTGTCCACTGTTGCGAGTCGGAGAGGCGGGCCTGCGCCTGCGCCCAGGGCCGACTGGTGGGATCGGCGCGTTTGCGCGCGCGCCACGCGACCGCCACGCGGCACTGCCCGGTCGCGACGGCCATCGCCGCCTGACCAACGACCCCGCAGCCCGCGCCGCCGCCGTAGCCGACCTGCGAGAACCACGTGATGTCGCCCAGCCCGACGTTGCGCGCGACGTCGACCTCGCGATTCGGTTCCATCGTGTACGAGGCCACGCCGTCGACCTCCGACGGAGTGACGCCGGCGTCGTCGAGCGCGGCCGAGACGGCCTGGCACGCGAGCGAGAGCTCGGTGTCGGCCAAGCCCTTGCCGAACGCGGTCTGCCCGATGCCGACGACTGCGGTCTTGTCGGCGATCAGGCCACTGGACCGTTGACGGGTGGACCGTCGAGGGCTCGACGGTTGACGGGGCACCCGATCACCAGCCCTTCCACTCGGGCGGCCGGCGCTCGCGGAACGATGCGACACCTTCTCTCGAGTCTTCGGTCGAGGAGTTGAGCTCGACGAGCATCGCCTCTTCTTCGAGCAGGTCGTGACGGGAAAGTTCCGAGGCGTCGTGCAACAACTTCTTCGACCACCCGATGGCCTTGGTCGGCCCGTTCGCGAGCCGTTCGGCCCATTCCTTCGTCGCGCCGTGCAACTCCGCAGCGGGAACCACTTTGTTGACGATGCCGAGACGGGCGGCGTCGGCGGCCGAGAGGTCGTCACCGAAGAAGACGAGCTCCTTCGCCTTGTGCATGCCCACGACGCGCGGCAACAGGTATGCGACACCCGCATCGGGAATAAGGCCGCGCCGGACGAACACCTGGATGAGCTTCGCGTTTTCGGCCGCGATCACGAGATCGGCCGCGAGGACGAGCATCGACCCACCGCCGGCCGCGGTGCCGTTCAGCGAGACGATGACCGGCTTCTCGCAATCCTGGATCGCCGTCATCAGTTGTTGGAAGCCGGCGCGCATCATGTTGACGGCCGAGCCCACCACGCGCTCGGGTGCCTCGGGAGGACGCGAGCCCCGCTGGGGCTGCGGAACCGACAGATCGGCACCGGTGCAGAAGTGCCGGTCGCCCGCCGCCGTCAACACGACGGCGCGTACTTCGAGGTCCCAGTGCGCGTTGCGGAACGCGTCGACGAGCGCGTTGCGTACGTAGTAGGGAACCGCGTTGCCCTTGTCGGCCCGGTTGATCGTCAACCACAGCACACCGTTCTCGAGGCGCGATAGCAACTCCCCGGAGGTGTCGCTCGCTTCGTCTCCAGCCTCACTCACTGCTTCACCACCAATGCGTCGAGCGCAACCGCGCCCCGGGGTCGGACAACAAGGGGATTGATGTCGAGCTCGCGCACGTCGCCCGCGAGGTCGACGGCCAGTCTCTGCACCTTCATCACGGTAGCGACGAGCGCGTCGATGTCTACGGGAGCGCGACCGCGCACTCCCTCCAGCAGCTTGAGGCCCTTCAGCTCGTGGAGCGCGCGGCGAGCTTCGTCGTCCGAGAACGGCGGTACCCGAAAGGTGACGTCGCCGAACACCTCCACGAAGATGCCACCGAGCCCGATGGTCACGACCGGCCCGAAGAGCTCGTCGGTCGAGACGCCGACGATCGTGTCGACGCCTCCGCTCACCGTCTCGGAAACCAACACGCCGTCGATGCGGACGTGACGATCTGCCTTCTCGGCCCGGCGGAGGAGCTCGTCGTACGCGGCGCGCACCTCGGCGGCCGACGAGACGCCGAGTTTCACCACGCCGGCCTCGGTCTTGTGCAACAAGTCGGGCGACGACACCTTCATGACGACGGGAAACCCGATCTTCTTGGCGGCGCGCACCGCCGCGGCAGCCGTGTCGCAGAGGACGTCCGTCGACGTCTTGATGCCGTAGGCGCGAATGAGTCGCTTCGAGCTCCACTCCGAAAGCGCTTCGCCGGGCCTCAAACCGTCGAGCAGCTTGCGGGCCTTGCGTGCGGCCGGCGACGGCTCACGCGCGGCGTCGTCGAACGGAGAGCGGTAGCGCGCCGAGAAGGTCCAGTAGTCGGCGTAGCTCTTCACTGCCGCCACACAGTTGTGGAACGTGCGGAAGACGGGCAGGCCGCCGTCGAGCAGGCGCTTGTAATACGTATCGTCGGTTCCCGCGGGCGCGCCCCACACGACGAACACCGGCTTGGTCGTGTGCCTCGCGGCTTCGATGATGTCGCGCGTGAACGGCTCGCTGAACGTCACCACCGCGCCCGTGATCGGTATCACGAGGATGTCGACGTTCTTGTCGGCGAGGATGACGTCGAGGATCTTGCGGCCGCGTGCGTCCGCGACCGGCGGTCCGCCGCAGTCGACCGGGTTCGAGACGCGCAGATACGAGGGAACGAGCCCGTCATGGAGCTGCCGTTGCGATTCCTTGGTGAGGTCGGGCAGCCGCAGCCCGACGTCCGCGAGCACGTCGGCCATATGTGCGCCGGTGCCGCCCGAGATCGCGTACACGCACACCCCGGGCCGCTTCCGCGCGACTGCCCACGCGGGAGGCAACGCCGGGCGAGTGCGCGCGAGCGCCATCGACACCTCGAGCAGCTCGTCGAGGCCGTCGACCCGGGTGACCCCGAACTGGCGGAACACCGCCGACGTCACCGCGTCGGAGCCCGTCAGGTGTCCCGTGTGCGACTGCGCCATCGATCGACCCGCCGCGGTCTTGCCGACCTTCACCATCACGATCGGCTTGCGCAGCTTCGCCGCGTGGTCGGCTGCCAGCATCAGAGTGCGGCCGTCCTTGAATCCCTCGATGTAGCACGCGATGACTCCGACCTCGGGCTGATCGGCGAAGTGCCGGGCGAAGTCGGCGAACTCGAGGTCGACCTCGTTGCCCGTCGGCGCCCAGTGCGTCAGGCGGATGCCGAGCTCCTGGCCCTGGAACACGGGACGTCCCTGGTGGCCGGATTGCGTGATCAGTGCGATGGAGGGGCCGACGAGGTCGTCGCGGAACTCCTCGAAGGCGTTGAGGTTCGTGTTCGGTCCGAGCAGCCGTACGTCGCCGCTCTCCACCAGCCGCTCCAGGAGTCGCTCACGTTTCTTGCCTTCGGCACCGGTCTCGGAGAAGCCGGCCGCGAAGATCACGGCGAACTTCGCCTTGCGCCGCAGCACTTCTGCGAAGGTCTCCTCGGCCCGACCGGTGAGGATGATCGCGAGGTCGATGTCGCCGGGGATGTCGAACACCGATTTGAAACAAGGGTGTCCGAGCACCGTCTCGCGGTCGGGGTGCACGGGGTAGAACGTCGCGCCGTTCTGTTGCGACCACTGCGCGAACTTGCGCGTCATCGCGGTGTTGGGTTTCGCGGACTGATCCGACGCGCCGATCAGCGCGATGGTCTTGGGGTGCAAGAAGGCACCGATGTCGACATCGCGTAGCCGCAGCGCGCGTCCGGTCACGTCGACGTCGGACGCACCCGGCGAAGGCGGGGGAGCGGACGGCGACGACCTCGACATGCAGCAGCTCCACGAAGGGGGGCGGGCGAGCGGCCGTAAGTATGACGGCCACGTCAGGATTCCGGCCAGTTGGTAGGTTCGACGGGCTATGCGGACCGTGGCGATCGTCGGCACCTCGCTCGCCGGGTTGCGCGCGGCCGAGACGTTCCGGCGCGAGGGATTCGACGGCCGCATCGTCGCGATCGGTGCCGAAGCGCACCTTCCGTACGACCGCCCGCCGCTCTCGAAGGAGCTCTTGCGCGGCGACTGGGAGCCCGATCAGGTCGTGCTGCGCAAGCAGGGCGTCGACGATCTCGACCTCGACTGGCGACTCGATATGCGCGCGGTGGCGCTAGATGCCGCGGCGCGCGAGATCGAGTTGCACGACGGCGAACGCGTCGCGTTCGACGGATTGGTGATCGCCACCGGAGCGACCCCGCGCCGGCTCCCGAACCAGCCGCATCTCGCGGGATTGTTCACGTTGCGCACCCTCGACGACGCGCTGGCACTGCGCGCGTTGCTCGACGCCCGGCCGAAGGTCGTCGTGATCGGTGCCGGATTCATCGGCGCGGAGATCGCGGCGACGTGCCGGTCTCGTGGCCTCGACGTGACCGTCCTCGAAATGCTGCCGCAGCCGATGGTGCGCGGGCTGGGGCCCGAGCTCGGCGCCGTACTCGCGGCGATCCACCGCGATCACGGCGTCGACCTGCGCACGAGCGTGCAGGTCGACGCCATCGAGGACGACGGCGCGGGCGCCGTGCGGGGCGTGCGCCTGGGCGACGGATCGCTCGTGGCGGCCGACGTCGTGGTCGTCGGCGTGGGCGTCGTGCCGGAGACGGCCTGGCTCGAGGGATCGGGCCTCGCGATCGACAACGGCGTCGTCTGCGATCAGACGTGTTCGGCCGGGCCGGGAATCGTCGCGGCCGGCGACGTCGCGCGCTGGCCCAACGCACTCTTCGACGGCGAACGGATGCGGCTCGAACACTGGACGAACGCGACCGAGCAGGGGGTGCATGCCGCCCGCCGGCTGCTCGGCCACGAGGATCCGTTCACACCGGTGCCGTTCGTGTGGTCCGACCAGTACGACCGCAAGATCCAAACCGTCGGCCGCGTGGCAGCCGGCGCCGACGTGCACATCGCGCACGGCACGCTGGCGGAGCGCCAGTTCGTGGCGTTGTTCGGCCGCGGCGGCCGGCTGCTCGGCGCGCTGGGCTTCAACCGGCCGCGGCTCGTGATGCAGTACCGCCGGATCATTGCGGAACGGGGATCGTGGGACGACGCCCTGCAGCTCGCCGAGCCATGACGGGCCGCGGATCTCACGTCGTGAAGCGAGCCGCGCCCGAACGGTTGCTCACGCCCCGGTTCCTGCTCGTGGTGGCGTGCGGGCTGTGCTATTTCCTCGCGCTCGCGATGCTCACCCCGGTTCTTCCGCACTACGTCGAGGACTCGTTGGGCGCCGGCAGCGTCGCGGTCGGCATCGCCGTCGGCGCGTTCGCCATCGGCGCGATCACGTTGCGTACCTACGCGGGCCGGATCGGCGACCGGATCGGGCGGCGCGTGCTCATCATCGGCGGCGCGAGCATCGTGAGCGCGTCGACCTTGACGTACGGCGTGGTGCACGCGCTCTGGTGGCTCGTTCTGATGCGCGTCGTCACCGGTTTCGGTGAGGCGGGCTTCTTCGTCGGCGCGGCGACGATGATCACCGACCTGTCGCCGGTCGAACGGCGCGGCGAGGCGGTCTCCTACTGGTCGGTTGCCGTGTACGGCGGCCTCTCCTTCGGCCCTGCGCTCGGCGAGTACCTGCGCGGCACCTCCCGCTACGAGCTCACCTTCGTCGTCTCGGGGACGTTGGCGCTCGCGGCCGCGCTCGTCGGGCTGTTCACCGTGGAGGTTCCGCGCGAGACCGCGGGGGCGCCGTCGGGGCACCTGCTGCACCGAGCGGCGATCCGGCCCGGCACCGTCTTGTTCCTCGGGCTCATCCCGCTCGCGGGCTTCACCGCGTTCATGCCCCTGTACGCGACCCAGCAACTCCACATCGACTCCGGTCCGATCTTCTTGCTCTACGGCTTCTTGATCCTCGTCGTGCGTATCCTGGGCGCGCGCATACCCGACCGGCTCGGCGGACGCGACGCCTGTGCGATCGCGCTCGTATTCGCGGCGCTGGGGATCGGCATCGTCGCCGCGTGGCCGACGGTCGTCGGGCTGGTCGTCGGGACGGTGGTGTTGGCGGCCGGGATGTCGTTGATGTACCCGGCACTGTTGCTGCTGGCCCTCGTCGGCATCGGCGACGCCGACCGCGCGTCGGTCGTCGGCACGGTCTCGTCCTTCTTCGACGCCTCGCAGGGCATCGGCGCGTTCGTCTGCGGTGCCGTCGTCGCCGTGGCCGGCAACCGAGGCGCGTTCACCACGGGAGCGGTCACCGCGCTGTTCGGACTCGTCCTGTTGCGCGCTCGCAGCTCGTAGCATCCGGCGCGATGCCGAGTCTCTTGGTCACGAACGACTTTCCGCCCAAGCTCGGCGGCATCCAGTCGTACCTGTTCGAGCTGTGGCGGCGGCTCCCGCCGGGTGAGACCACCGTGTTCACGACCCCACATGCCGGCGCGAGCGAGTGGGACGCGCGCCAACCGTTCCGGGTGGTACGTGCCCGGCAGCGGGTGCTGCTCCCGACGAGGGCGCTGACCAGCGACATCGACGCGCTGGCGCGTGAGGTCCGGGCCGACGTGATCTTCCTCGACCCGATGCTGCCGCTCGGCATGATCGGACCGCGGCTGCGCAGCGCTCCCTACGTCGTGGTCGCGCACGGGTCGGAAGTCACGGTTCCCGCGAGCATCCCGGGGCTTCGGGCGCGCGGCGCGAGGATCCTGCGCGGCGCGGCTGCGGTCGTCGCGGCCGGCGGCTACCCGGCCCGCCAGGCGGCGCGCGTCGCAGGCGGCCACCTGCGCGGGGTCGTCGTGCCACCCGGCGTCGACACGCGCCGATTCCATCCGCTCCGCGACGGCGAACGGTTGGCGGCCCGGGACCACTTCGGTCTCGATCCGGCCCGCCCGCTCGTGCTCGGTCTCTCGCGGCTCGTGCCCCGCAAGGGATTCGACGTCGTCGTCGACGCAGTCGCGGGGATGCCGGGAGCACAGCTCGCGATCGCGGGCGCGGGGCGCGACCGCGAGCGCCTCGAGCGCCGGGCCCGCGGGAACCGGGCGAACGTGCACTTTCTCGGCCGCGTGCCGGATGCCGAGATGCCGCGCCTCTACGGCAGCGCCGACGCGTTCGCGATGTGTTGTCGCGACCGCTGGGGAGGTATCGAGGCCGAGGGATTCGGCATCGTCTTCCTGGAGGCGGCCGCGTGCGCGGTACCTGCGGTGGCGGGGCGGAGCGGCGGCGCCCACGAAGCCGTCGTCGACGGGGAGACCGGTTACGTCGTCGAACCACGAGACGTCGGTGCCGTCCGGTCGGCGCTCGTCGCGCTGTGTGACGATACGGAGTTGCGTTCTCGCATGGGCCGGGCCGCGCGGGAGCGGGCGATCGGCGCGTATTCCTACGACGGGCTCGTCGCCCGTCTGGCGCCGATCGCCGGGGGCGACTTCTCCGTCGCCGCGGTGTTCCCCCAGTGAGACGCTTCGGTGAGACGCTTCGGTGAGACGCTTCGGTGAGACGCTTCGGTGGAGCTGCTTCGGTGGAGATTCGTGCCGACCGACAGATTGGCCGACCGGTAGATTGACTGCGTGACCGGGAAGGCGATCGTCGTCGCGTCGTGGTCGACGCTCGCAGTGTTCGCGATCGTCGCGATCTGCGACGCGGCCGGCCTCCACGCCCTCAACACGCCGGCGACGCTCGTGAGCCTCGGCTTGTTCCTCGCCTCGCTGCCGATCTGGATCTACTCCTTCGGGCTCGCGCTCGTCCGTTCCGCGCGCGGCGACGACATCGCGGTGGGCTCGTGGGTGTTCCTCACCCCGTCCGCGCCCAAGGAGCAGCGCCGTCATCTGCTCGGCGCGACCGGTGTGTGTGTCGTCGTCGCGCTCGCGACCGCCTGGGCGAACCCGTTCAGCGTGCTCGTGCCGATGTTTCCGCTGGGGTGCGCAGCGCTGTGGGGCGCGCGGCACGGTGTCTACCCGGCCCGGCACCCGCCGGCCGTCGTGAAAGGAGCACGCCGATGACCGAGACCGCGAACGAACGCATCCGCATCGAGGCTCCGGCCGATCGATGCTGGGACGTCGCGGTCGACTTCGAGTCGTACCCCGAGTGGGTGCGCGACGTGAAGGACGTGCACACGCTCGAGCGCGACGAGGAAGGTCGCGGCCTGCGCGTCGAGTACCGGGCCGCCGCGCTCGGCAAGAGCATCCGCTACGTCCTCGAGTACGACTACTCCGAGGCGCCGCGTGCGTTCTCGTGGAAGTTCATCGAAGGCGACATGTTGCGCCGCCTCGACGGCAGCTATCGCTTCGACGCCGACGGTCCGGCCTCGACACGCGTGCACTACGAGCTGGCCGTCGAACTGGCTGTGCCGCTGCCGGGACTGGTGAAGCGCCGGGCCGCGGGACTGATCATGGGCAGTGCCCTGAAGGAATTGAAGAAGCAGGTCGAGGCCGTCGCTTGACCCGCGGCGATATCCTCGCCGCCTGATGCGCATTCTCTTGTTCACCGGGAAAGGCGGCGTCGGCAAGACGACGGTGGCCGCCGCCACGGCGACGCGGGCCGCCGAGCACGGTTTGCGCACGATCGTGTGCTCGACCGACCCGGCGCACTCGCTGGCCGACGCGTTCGACATCCCGCTCGGTGACCGCCCGACGCCTATCGCGCACTTGCTGTGCGGCCAACAGCTGAACGCCCGGCTGCGGTTCGAAGAGGCCTGGGACGACGTCCGCACGTATCTCGTCGACATCCTCGACTGGGCCGGCGCCGATACGGTCGAGGCCGAGGAGCTCGCGGTGATCCCCGGCCTCGACGAGATCTTCGCGCTCGCCGACCTGAAGGAGTTCGCGACGAGCGGCGACTACGACCTCGTCGTGGTCGACTGCGCGCCGACCGCCGAGACGATCCGGCTGCTGTCGTTGCCCGACGTCCTCGGTTGGTACATGGACCGCATGTTCGACACTCAACGCCGGCTGACGCGGCTCGCCCGGCCGATCCTGCAACGCGTCTCGGGGATCCCGATCGCGGGCGACGCGGTTTTCGGCGCGGTTCGCCGTTTCTACGATCGTCTCGACGGCGTGCGCGAGCTCCTCACCGACGGCGACGTGACGAGCGCGCGCCTGGTGGTCAACCCCGAACGGCTGGTCGTCGCCGAGGCGCGTCGCACGTTCACCTACCTCTCGCTGTTCGGCTACCACGTCGATGCGGTGATCGCGAACCGCATCCTGCCGGCCGAGCTCGATCATCCGTGGCTCGCGCAGTGGCGGGCGACGCAAGCGGCGCACCTCGACGTGATCGCCGACGCGTTCGCGCCGCTGCCGGTGCTCGCGGCCGAGCTCGCGAACGAGGAAGTCGTCGGCATGCCGGCCTTGTCGATCTTCGCCAAGAACCTCTACGGCGAAGCCGACGCCGCCGCGCGCCTCTCTCACACCGAGCCGTTCCAGGTCGAGGCCGAGGGCGATGCGCTGCTCTTGTCGGTACAGCTCCCGTTCACCGAGCACGACGACGTGCAGCTCGGCCGCACGGGCGACGAGCTCGTTTTGACGGTGGGGCCGCACCGGCGCGCGCTCGTGCTCCCCGACAGCCTGGTCCGGCGCGATGTCGCGGGCGCGCGCTTCGTCGACGACCGTCTCGTCGTGGAGTTCGTCTGATGGAGCCGCACGACCCGCCCGGCGCCTCACGCCCCGGGAACGACGGCGAAGGGAACCACGGCGAGGGGAACGACGGTGACGCGGTCGACCACCTGTGGAACGCCGCGCACGAGATGCTCCGCGCGATGCGCACCCTGGTCGACGCGGCCGACGAGTTCGTCGAGTCGCAACGCGGCACGCGGTCGACCACATCGGCCGAAGCGGAGCCGCGCGAGGGACGCGTGCACCACATCGACATCGACGTGCGCTCCGAGCCCGGAGGCCCGATCGACGCCGACGCCGACGCGTTGTAGTCGCGCATGGCCGCCACGATCGGGCTCGACATCGGCGGTACCAAGGTGCTCGGGGTGTTGCTGGCCGTCGACGGAACCGTGTTGCGCGAGGAACGCCTCGCCTCACCCCACACCGGGCTCGACGCACTCGTTACGACCGGCGCGTCGATCGTGAGCCGACTGGATGCGGCCGACGCGGCGATCGGAGTCGGTGCGGCCGGGCTCGTCGACCACGACGGCACGGTGCGCTACGCGCCGAACCTGCCGAACGTCCGCGGAGCACCGTTGCGCGACGCGCTCGCGCGCGCGACGGGGCACGCCGTCGTCGTCGACAACGACGCGGCCGTCGCGACGTTGGGCGAGGTGACGTACGGCGCCGCCGTCGGGCGGCGCGACGTACTCCTCGTGACGCTCGGCACCGGGATCGGCGGAGGTTTCCTGTTCGACGGTCGGATGTACCGGGGCGCGCACAACTTCGGCGCCGAGATCGGCCACTTCACCGTCGATCCCACGGGTCCGTTGTGCGCGTGCGGTGAGCGGGGCCACTGGGAGTCGATCGCGTCGGGTTCCGCGCTCGGGCGGATGGCCCGGGAGCTCGTCGCGAAGGGCGGGGGCTCGGCCCTGGTCGCGGCCGCAGGAGGCGACCCCGGCGCGGTCACCGGAACCCATGTCGGTGTCGCCGCGGCGCAGGGCGACGCCGACGCCCGGTCGCTTCTCGTGCAGTACGCCGAGAACGTCGCGCTCGGGCTCGCGGGCCTCGCGAACATCCTCGATCCGGAGTGCATCGTCATCGCCGGCGGCCTGGTCGAGCTCGGACCGCTGCTCTTCGGTCCGCTGCGCGAGGCCTTCGGTCGTCACGTCGAGGGCGTCGACTACCGCCCGCCGGTCGCGATCGTCCCCGCGCAGCTCGGCGAGCGGGCGGGCGCGGTCGGCGCCGCCGTGCTCGCCCGGAGTCTGGGCCCGTGACCGTTCACGTCGGCTTGGCCCTCCCGTCGTTCGTCGAGGATCCCGAGATCCCGATCGCGGTCGCGCGCGCGGCCGAGGCGGCCGAGCTCGACGGAGTGTTCGTCTACGACCATCTTTGGCGCGGCGATCCGCCGAACCGCCGGCCGGCGCTCGAATGCTTCGCGCTGCTGGGCGCGGTCGCGGCAGAAACCGAACGCGTGCACGTCGGGACGCTCGTCGTGCGCGCGTCGTTGCGACCTCCCGCGACGCTTGCGAATTCGTTGGCGACCGCGCAGCGGGTGAGCGGGGGACGTCTCATCGCGGCGATCGGCGCCGGCGACTCGCAGAGCCGCGCCGAAACCGAAGCATTCGGCATCGAGTTCGGATCGATGGTCGATCGTGTGAACGCGTTGCACGACTCGGTGCGCGCGGCCGCGGGAAACGGCTATCCGGTCTGGGTCGGAGGGCGCGCGGTGCAGGTGCGGGAGATCGTGGCGATCGCCGACGGCTGGAACGCGTGGGGCTCGGAGCCCGAGCAGTTCGCGGAACAGGGCGCGCTCGTACGCGAGGTCTCGCCGGGCGCGACCCTCACCTGGGGCGGGCTGGCCCGACCGCTCGACGAGGGCGCTCCCGCCCTGGCCGAGCGGCTACG
>DATCCI010000456.1:0-2930 GCA_036511415.1 Acidimicrobiia bacterium | reverse complement strand
GCGGCGGGCCTGGCTCGGTGAGCCGCCGCGCGCCGACAGCGACCACCAGATCGAGGTCTACCGCGGCTACGCGCCCGCGACCGCGCCCGCGCACTGGGGCGCCGACGAGATGGTGGTCGCCTCCGACCCGGCGGAAGTTGCGCGTCGGCTTCTCGACGCGCAACACGCCGCGGGTGCCGACGCGTTGAACCTGCGCGTGCACGTTCCCGGCGTCTCGGCCGTTGCCGGACGCGAGCAGATCGTGCGACTCGGCGACGAGGTGCTCCCGCGATTGCGCGGATGAGTGCGGTTACCCGTCGACGGGGGTCGGGAGCGTCAACCGCGCCACGGTGCCGCCGCCGGCGCGCTCGAGGATCTCGATCGTCCCGCCGTGCAGCTGGGCGATCTGACGCACGATCGCGAGGCCGAGACCGGAACCCGACTTCGATCGGGCTGCCGCCGCCCGGTAGAAGCGATCGAAGACGAGGGCGCGCTCGTCGGCCGCGATGCCGACGCCCCGGTCGCGTACCTCGACGACCCCTCCGTGCACGTCGACCTCGATCGACGTATCCGACGGCGAGAACTTGCACGCGTTGTCGAGGAGGTTGTGCACGGCGCGATCGACCGCGGAGACCCGGGCGTCGACCATGGCCGCCGCGTCGCGCGTCAGCGTGATCGTCCGGCCGCTGCGCCGGCGCTCCCGTTCGACCACCCGGTCGACGAGGTCGCCGATGTCGACGCGCTGAACCGGCTCCTCGGCGCGTGCGTCGGTCGCGAGATCGACGAGCTCGGCGACGAGATCACCGAGCTCGGCGAGCTCGACCTGAGCGGCGTCGACCAGCTCGACGCGTTGCGTCTCGTCGAGCGTTCCGGCGCGCTGCAGTAGCTCGATGTTCGTGCGCAACGCCGTGAGTGGGGTTCGCAACTCGTGACTCGCGTCCATCACGAGCCGCTGCTGTTGCGCACGCGACGAGCCGAGCGCGGCCAGCATCGTGTTGAAGCTCGCGGCCAGACGGCCGAGCTCGTCGTGGCGCGAGATCTCGATGTGGTGCCCGAGCTCTTGGGTCTCGGCGATCTGCTCCGCCGCGAGCGTGAGCTGTTCGACGGGGCGGACGATGCGGCGCGCGATCAGCCAGGCAATGGCCGCGGCGACCGCGGTGCCGGCCAGTGCGATGAGCAGCAGCCGTAGGTCGAGTGTCGACAACACCTTGTTGGTGTCGGCGATGCTACGCGCGATCTGCGCCGCACCACCGGCGGACGACGGCACCGTGAGAACTCGATACTCGGTGCCCGAGATCGTGGTCGTGCGGAACCGCGGCGTGCCGCCGTGCGCGGCGATTTCCTTGTCGCGACCGTCGACCGGAATGGCCGGCTGGTTCGCGATCGAACGCACGACGCCTCCTTTCGCGTCGAGCAGTTGCACGATCGCGTCGGGCTCGGCGAGCGGCGGCCCTCCCGCGCTCGTCCCCGAACTGCCGCTTGCCCCCGAACCGCCACCCCCGGAACCGCCACCCCCGGAACCGCCGGGCGGAGGTCCGTGGTCGCCGAAACCCGAGACGATGCCCGGATCGTGCGCGCGCTGCAACAAGAACCGGTCGGTCTCGGCGCGCAGTTCCTGTCGAGTGCTGACGTGCGCGGCGTACACGCATCCGACGACCACGATCGCGAACGTCGTCGCGACGACCAACAGCAATCGAAGGCGCAGGCTCATGCCGCTCGCACCGTGTACCCGATCCCGCGAATGGTGTGGATGAGTCGGGACGCGCCTCCGATCTCGGTCTTGCGGCGCAAGTACCCGATGTACACGTCGAGCGACTTCGACGACGTCTCGAAGTCGTAACCCCAGATGCGCTCGTAGATGGAGTCGCGCGAGACGACGATGCCGGCGTTGAACATCAAGAGCTCGAGCAGATCGAACTCGGTCTTGGTGAGCTCGAGCTCGGCCGCGCCGCGCCACGCCTGGCGCCGCATCGGGTCGAGCACGAGATCGGCGACCGTCAACTTCGCGTCGCCGTCGGTGATGCTGCTGCGCCGCAGCAGCGCCCGTACGCGCGCGAAGAGCTCGTCCAGCGCGAAGGGCTTCACGAGGTAGTCGTCCGCCCCGGCGTCGAGACCTGCGACCCGATCCGAGACTTCGTGGCGGGCCGTCAGCATGAGCACCGGCGTGTGGTTGCCCCGGTCGCGCAGGATGCGACACACGGCCAACCCGTCGGTTCCGGGCATGAGCACGTCGAGCACGATCACGTCGGGTGACACGGCGTCGACGCGCAGCAACGCGTCGTTGCCGTCGACGGCGGTGTGCACGTCGTAGCCCTCGAACCGAAGCGCGCGCTCGACCGCCTCGCGCACGTGCGGGTCGTCCTCGACGACGAGAACGCGGTCGGTGGCGCCGCTGGTGGCCATGTTTTCAGCCTGGCATGCAGAGGTAAGAGCCGACCAAGAGGTCGTGGGCGGTCGCGGTCGCTTGCGCCGGCGGGAGCCCGGGCGTATCACGAGGTGGTGTCGGTCCAGACCCGCCTCGTGCTCGCCACGCTCTGCGTGTTCAACGGCGTCGTGTTGATTGCGCTCGGCATCGGCAGCGCCGTGTTCGTGGACGGCGCGGTTCGCCTCGGGGTCGCCGGCGCGCTCTGGGCTGCGGCCGCTTGCCTCTTCGTGCTCGCCCGGCGGCTGCGTCAGGGCGTGGAATGGCGGTGACGCCGCGCCGACACAGCGCCGAGACCGAGGCCGCCGGGCTCATGGTATTCGCACCGGCGTCACAGGTCCTTCTCAGGTGGGGACAGTGTCATTGTCGTATGCATGAAGCGCGAAGAGCGCGCCTTGCGACGCTCGGCGGCGTTCTCGCGGCCGGCCTCGTCCTGGCGGCGTGTGGTGGCGGTTCGAGTCATTCGGCGAGCCCGCCGCCGACCTCGACGACAACGACGACAGTCGCCGGCGGACGCGGCGGCGGAGCG
>DATCCI010000455.1:0-4516 GCA_036511415.1 Acidimicrobiia bacterium | reverse complement strand
TGAGCGGGCCGATCGTGTTGGCGATGGGAGCGTCGGCGCGCGTCGCGCCGTACGCGCGCACCTACCTGCGCATCTCGTTGCTCGGCGCGCCGTTCGTGCTCGTCGCACTCGCGGGCACCGGATACCTCCGCGGTCTGCAGGACACGCGGACTCCACTCGTCATCGCGCTGGTGGCGAACGCCGCGAACCTCGTGCTCGAGCTCGTCCTCGTCTACGGCGCCCACCTCGGCATCGCGGGCTCGGCCTGGGGAACCGTCATCGCGCAGATCGCGGCCGCGCTCGCCTACCTCGCCATCGTCCGGCGCAACGTCCGCTCGTCGCAGGCGTCGACCCGGCCGGACGTCAGCCAGCTCCGGGCCGCGAGCGCGGTCGGCGCGTACCTCACCGTGCGCACCGGTTCCCTCCTCCTCGCCTTCACCGCGGCGACCTCGATCGCATCTCGGATCGGTGATGCCCAGGTTGCGGCGCACCAGATCGCGTTCCAGCTGTGGCTCCTCCTCGCGCTGTGCCTCGACGCGATCGCGATCGCGGGCCAGGCGATCGTCGGGCGGGCGCTCGGTGCCGGCGACGCCGACCTCACCCGGGCGGCGTCGCGGCGCATGCTCCAGTGGGGGGTGGTGGTCGGGCTCGGGTTGGGTCTGCTCGTCGCAGCAGGAGATCCACTCCTCGCGCTCGTGTTCACCCGTGACGCGGGCGTCCGCGACCAGCTCCGTCCGGTGCTGCTCGCCGTTGCCCTGATGCAACCGCTCGGCGGCGCGGTCTTCGTGCTCGACGGCATCCTGATCGGGGCCGGCGACGTCCGTTACCTCGCACTCGCGATGGCCGCCGCGACCCTGTGCTTCGTCCCGTGCGCGATCCTCGTGCTCACGACGGGTGCCGGGCTGATCGCGCTGTGGAGCGCGTTGTTCGTCTTCATGTTCGCCCGGTTGTACGGAATGGGGCGCCGTTATGGTGGAAATGCATGGCTGGTGACCGGCGCGTCGGGTACATAGGCTTCGACGATGGCCGACGGACCCGAGCGCGCGACGGAGCGGGCCCTCGAGATCGCGGCTGCGACCCACCCCGACCTCGACCTCACGGAGATCGATCCCGGAATCGGGCGTGAGCTCGTTCCCCTCGCGCGACTACCGGAGCCCGCTCCTCCCGAGGCCCGTCGCTCCGACGTCGACCAATGGGGCCGGAGCGAGCATTTCCGCGCGCTGACGCGGCGCGCCTTCGACCCGATCTACAAGCACTGGTTCCGCGTCGAGTGGGAAGGGTTCGAGCACCTGCCCGAAGAGGGTGGCGCGCTGCTCGTCGCGAATCACGCCGGCGCGATCCCACCCGACGCGCCGTCGATCATGCACGGGATCGAGAAGGATCTCGGGCGGCCGGTGTACGGGCTCGCGGAACATCTCTTCCGCACGCTGCCCGTCGTCGGCACGTTGTGGTCGCGCAGCGGTGGCGTGACCGCGCACCCCGACAATGCCTACCGGCTCCTGCACGACGAGGAACGCCTCGTGCTCGTGTTCCCGGAGGGCACGAAGGGAACCGGCAAGCTCTACACCGATCGGTACCGGCTGCGACGCTTCGGTCGCGGCGGCTTCGTCGACATCGCGATGCGCGCCGGCGTGCCGGTGATCCCGATCGCGGTGATGGGCGCGGAAGAGACCATGCCGATCCTCTTCAAGAGTCCTCGCCTCGCGAAGATGTTGAACATCCCTTATTTTCCGGTCACCGCGAACATGCTCGCGTTCGGTCCGGCCGGCCTCGTCGCGTATCTTCCCGCGAAGTTCCGCATCCGCGTCCTCCCACCCGTCTACTTCGACGTCGCGCCGAACCAAGAGCGTTACTCGCGCAGCCGGGTCATGGAAGAGTCCGAGCGCATCCGCCGGATGGTGCAGGACGCCCTCTACGACATGCTTCGCAAGCGCCGCAGCGTCTGGTTCGGGTAAGCGGGACACGGACGGAGCATGGGGATGCGCGCGCTCGTCACCGGGCTGTCGACCTACTGGGGGGGCCGCGTCGCCCAGGCACTCGAGCAGCGGCCCGACGTCGAGGTCGTCGTCGGCGTCGACACCCACGATCCGCGCACTCCGCTCGAGCGGACCGAGTTCGTCCGGACCGACTCGTCGCACTCGATCCTCGCTCGGATCGTACGCGCCACCCAGGTCGACACCATCGTGCACACCCACCTCGTCGTCGATTCGACGCGCGCGACGAGCCGCACGTTGCACGAGATCAACGTCATCGGCACGATGAACCTGCTCGCCGCGGCCGGGGCGCCGTCGAGCCCGGTGCGCAAAGTGGTGTTGAAGAGCTCCGGGCTCGTGTACGGCGCGAACAAGGCCGACCCCTACTTCTTCCGCGAAGACATGGCGCGCACCGGGCCGGCGAACACACCGGTCGAACGTTCCCTGCTCGAGGTCGAAGGCTTCGTCCGCGACTTCGCCGACGACAACCCGCACGTCGACGTCAGCCTGCTTCGCTTCGCGAACGTGCTGGGTGTCGATATCGACACGCCGTTCACGGCCGCTCTGCGCCGCCCGGTCGTTCCCGAGATTCTCGGTTTCGATCCCCGGCTCCAGTTCGTGCACGAGGACGACGTGGTCGACGCGTTGATGTACAGCATCAACAACGACATCCCCGGCGTCTACAACGTCGGCGCCGACGGGAACGTGCCGTGGAGCGAAGTGTGCGCGATCGTCGGCAAGCGGCGGTTCGCGTTGCCGCCCGCGTTCACGAACCTGGCCGCCGAACCGGCCCGCCTACTTCGCCTCTGGGACCTCCCGCCGGAAGCGATGCAGCTGCTCCGCTTCGGTCGCACGATCGACAACACGCGCTACAAGCACGCGGGTTTCCGTTATTCGTACACGACCGCAACCACGATCGAGGCCTTCGCGCAGGCGCTGCGCCTGGCGGGCACGATCGGCGACAGCAGCCCGTCGTACCGGTACCAGCGCGAGGTCGAGGACTTCTTCCGCCACTCTCCCGCCGTCATCCGCTCGCCGGAGTGACCGAGTGCCGGAGTGACCTAGTGAACGAGTCGTAGGAATGGAACACGTACGGGTCGAGTCCGGCGACGGCGTCGCGGTCGTGACGCTCGTCGACGTCGAGCGCCGCAACGCGATGACGGGACCGATGGTCGACGAGATCGTCGCGACCTTCGACGCACTCGAGTCCGACGGCACGACCGCCGCGGTCGTCGTGACGGGCGAGGCGCCGGCCTTCTGCTCGGGCGCCGACGTGTCGAGCCTCGGCGCGCTCGCGCGCGCGGGGACCGACGAGGAGCGTCGATCGGTCACGTCGATCTACGAAGGTTTCCTACGGGTGCTGCGGTCGCCGTTGCCGACGATCGCGGCCGTGAACGGTGCCGCGGTCGGCGCGGGCATGAACCTCGCGCTCGCCTGCGATGTGCGTCTCGCCGGCACCTCCGCCCGCTTCGACACCAGGTTCGTGAAGATCGGGCTCCACCCGGGCGGCGGGCACGTCTGGATGCTCGAGCGCGCGGTCGGTCCGCAAGCGGCCGCCGCGATGGTCTTGTTCGGCGTCACGGTCGACGGCACGCGTGCCGCGGAGATCGGATTGGCGTGGTCGTGCCATCCCGACGAGGAGCTGCTCGACGCGGCGCGCACGCTCGCGGCCCGCGCCGCGCGCGCGCCCGTCGGTCTGCTCGACCTGGTCAAGGCCACACTGAGGCAGGCGCCGTGGCAGCCCGACTTCGAAGCCGCGATCGCGACCGAAGTCGGCCGTCAGGCCTGGTCACTGGGCCAGGGCTGGTTCAAGACCCCGGGCTGATACCGACCTAGCGATTGACGAACTTGGCCACCAGCTCGTGTCCGAGCTCGCGCCACTCCTCGCTCGTGAACGCGTAGCGAGTGTGATCTTCGTAGACGTTCTGGATCTGCAAGAAGCGCACGGCGGTGCCTTCGTCGCGCAGGCCGAGCTTGTCCGCGACCCGCCGGCTCGCCGTGTTGCGCGGGACGATCGCGGCCTCGAGCCGGTGCAGCTGCAACACCTCGAACGCGTACTGCATGATCAAGACGACCCCTTCGGGGATGTAGCCGCTCCCGGCGAGCGCCTCGTCGATCCAGTAGCCGACGTATCCCATCTGGAACGGCCCGCGCTGCACACTGCCCAGGCTGACCTCGCCCGCGAATTGCCCGTCGAGCAGGAACAGACCGAAGCCGTACGCGGCGTCGAAGTGCCGTTGACGGTCCCAGGCGGCACAGCGGGAACGGAACGCCTCACGATCGAGCGCCGGGTCGATGCTGCCCGCGTCGGGACTCGGCTCCCACCGCTCCAACCACTCGCGGCAGCGCACGCGCACCTCGCGCCAGCCGTCCCAGTCGTCCGGGCGCAAGGCCCGCAGCATGACGCGCGATCCGGTCAGCTCGGTCACGACGACTGCTCCCGTGCCACCGGAATCGCGATCGCGGCCGCGATCGCATCGAGCGCGGCGGGGTCCTCGAGGCCCGACAGGTCGCCGGGGGGACTCGCCGTGACGACCGACCGGATCGCGCGCCGCAATACCTTC
>DATCCI010000454.1:0-2846 GCA_036511415.1 Acidimicrobiia bacterium | reverse complement strand
GGGCTCACCGCCGGCCTCTCCCCCGAGGAGGTGGCCGATCAGGCGTGGCAGGTCGAGGAATTCGCGGGCCTCGACGACGCGATCGACTTCCCGATGCGCACGTACTCGTCCGGCATGTTCGGCCGGCTCGCATTCTCGGTCGCCGCGCATCTCAATCCGGAGATCTTGCTCGTCGACGAAGCGCTGTCCGCCGGTGATGCGGCCTTCAAGCACAAGTGCATGGAGAAGATCAACGAGCTCTGCGCGGCCGACTGCACGGTCCTCATCGTCTCCCACGGGCTCGAAACCGTCCGCGCGCTCGCCAGCCGGTGCCTCTGGCTCGACCGGGGCGAGCTCCGCTTCGAGGGCGCCGCCCCGGACGTCATCTCCGCCTACCTCGATGAGGAGCACATCGAGGAAACCGACCCGACGGCCTTCGAAGACGTCTGATGGCCGAACGCCCGAGCCGCTGGGCGCGCGCTACGGCTCATTCGCTCCTCGGCCGCAGCTACACGCTCTCGAGGAGATATGCGCTCGTACGCATGGCGCGCCGGCGGGAGCCGCCCACGATCGTCTTCTCGATGGGCAAGACCGGCAGTACGGCCATCGCCCGGGCCGTGCAGGAAGCGACCGGCCGGCCGGTGTTCCAGGTGTTCCGCCTGGAACCGACGCGCCTGCGTGAGGCCGAGCAGCGCTATCGGGCGCGCCCGCGCCCGGCCCAGACCCGGGCGGCCGACGGCTCCCGAGCGGTCGCCTTCCCCGGCGCGCACCATCTGTGGGAGGCCGACCATCTCCTCCGGCACCCACCGTCGCCCGAATCGCCGTGGACGGTGATCACCACTGTCCGCGAGCCGGTTGCGCAGGCAGTCTCCGCCTACTTTCACGCCGCGCGTCAGTCCGGCGCCCTCGCCGACGCGCCGAGCGTCGAGGTCCTGACCGACCGGTTCGCGTCGGAGCACTGGGTGCGCGAGCCGGCGCGCTGGTTCGAGCGCGAGTTCAGCCCGGCGGTGGGCGTCGACGCGCTCGCCGAGCCGTTCGACCCGAGCGTCGGTCACGGCGTGGTCGAGACCCCGGCGGTCCGGCTGTTGGTGTTGCGCCAGGAGGCCTTCGCGTGCGCGCCGAGCGTGCTCGCCTCGTTCCTGGGGCTGGCCGAGCCCGTCGCCGTCCTCCGGCGCAACGACGGAGCGACCGGCCGGTTCGCGCAGATCTACCGCGGGTTTCTCGCGGCGGCCCGGCTGCCCGAGCGCCTCCTGAACGAGGCGTACGACTCCGGGTACGCGCAGCACTTCTACACGAACGACGAGATCGCGCAATTTCGCCGCCGGTGGTCGGCCGACGGGCCGTTCGGGGTGCTCTGAGCCCTCCGCGTGCCGATCGTCGCGTGAAGGCGCAGCACCTGCACGCATTACCATCTCCCGGAATCTCGAATGGCACACCGATGAAAGCAGGAGGGCAGACGGGTGGTCGAGGCGAACGGCGGCGACGAGTCGAAGCCACAGGGAACCCGAGCCTCGATCGGCGGCATGGTCAGGGACCCTCGTGATCGGGACGTGAAGACCGGGCCCTCACTGACCGCGTTTCTTCGCGATCGGCTCAGCGCAGCCGTCAGTGCGTCGCTCGTCGCAGTGGGCCTCAAGCGCCCGCGCTACGACGACGGCACGCTCGGTCCCCGCTCGTGGAAGCGCCTGGGAACGTTCTTGGGCACGATCTTCGCGATCGCGTTCGTCTGGACGTCGATCCACGTCGTGCAACCCGGCACCGTCGCGATCCCCGTCACCATCGGGCATGCGGGCCAGCCGATCGGGTCCGGCGTCCACATAACGCTCCCGTTCACGACGACATACGCGATGTCGACGCGCGTCCAGAACTACACGATGACCTCCAACATCGGCGAGGGCGCGAAGGGCAGCACCGACGACTCCGTGGCCGTGCTCGGGTCCGACGGCGGAGCCGCGAACGTCAACGCGACCGTGCTGTACCGCATCAACCCGAAACTGGCGACGACCGTCTACCGGAGCATCGGAAAGAACTATGCGACCGTTCTGGTCCGGCCCTCGGCCCGATCGTGTATTCGCACCCAGTTCACCCTGTACCCGATGATCGACGCGGCAACGATCGATTGGCGCAAGATCCAGAACGATGCCGCAGCATGCCTGAAGGCGAAGATCGAATCGCAGGGACTGCTCCTCCAGGACTTCCAGCTCCGCGAGGTCACCCTCAGTGCCCAACTCCAGACCGCGGTGAACTCGAAGGTCGCCTCCCAGCAGAACGCGGAGCAACAGAAGTTCGAGCTCGCCACGGCCGAGCAAGCGGCCGACATCACCCGCATCCAGGCGCTCGCGACCGCAGATTCGCAGCAGATCCTGGCGTGCGGCGGAAAGGCCGCGACAGTTGCCCGCAACGGGCTCGTGGCGCAGACCGTCATCCCGAACCCGATCGGCAACTGCTCGCAGGCGCAGTTGACGCCGGCGTATCTCCAGTTCACGTACATCCAGGCGCTCAAGCAGCTGGTCACCTCGCCGAACGCCAGCACGATCATCCTGCCGTTCGACAAGAACTTGACGCCGCTGTTGAACGTCGGCAGCAGTTCGACGACCCCGACCACGCCGTCGGGTTCGTCGAGTTCCTCGGGTTCGTCGACGCCGACCACGGTGACGGGCCCCTGAGTCGCCGCGCGGTCGGTAGGGCCGTAAGAGGGGCAGGCCACCGCGATTCGGCCGCGCTTCGGCCACGCTCAGTGGGCCGGCCGATCAGCACGGCCGTCCGATAGCGACGCGGGAACGCAGATTGCCAGATTGTTGCTTGGATTTGCCCCGAGTTCGCGCCCTTCCGGGTCATTCCGCACGCGCTCGGAGTGGCGAAGGGGG
>DATCCI010000453.1:0-2427 GCA_036511415.1 Acidimicrobiia bacterium | reverse complement strand
GTCATCGAGGTGACGCAGTGGCCGCGCTCTCGTCGCGGAACAGGTCGAGTTGCTGCTGGCGGGTTACCCCGTCGCCGTGCGCTTGTGTGTAGATGACGCCGAGCGAGTCGCGCACGAGGTATAGCGGTCGTCGCTTCACCTCTTCGTGGATACGCGCGACATAGATGCCCATGACGCCGGTGACGCTCAGCTGGACGCCGCTGAAGAAAGCGACACCGACGGCGATCGATGCCCAACCGGGCACGGTGTACAGGCCCGCGAGCTTCAGGACGACGGCGAGGACACCGAGCAGGAACGACAACGCGGACACCAGGAATCCTCCGGCGAGCGCGATGCGTAGAGGCGCCTCGGAGAAGGAGACGATCCCGTCGATCGCGAAGGCGAGCATGCGTCCGAACGAGAACTTCGTGGTGCCCGCGTATCGAGCGTCGCGTTCGTAGGCGACTCCCGTCTGGCGGTAGCCGACCCACGCGAACATGCCCCGCAGGTATCTCCGGTGCTCTCGCATCGCGGTGACCGCGTCGACCGCTCGACGATCGACGAGACGGAAGTCGCCGGTCTCTTGCGGGATGTCGATATCGCCTACCCGGGTCATCAAGCGGTAGAACGCCTTGGCGGTCTTCCGCTTGAGCCACGACTCACCCGCGCGTGTGTCGCGAACGGCGTAGACGACGTCGTAACCCTCACGCCAGCGTTGGATGAGCTCGAGCGCGACTTCGGGCGGATCCTGGAGATCTCCGTCCATGATGATCACGGCCCGCCCGACGGCGTGGTCCAGGCCGGCGGTGATCGCCATCTGGTGGCCGAAGTTGCGCGTCAGCCGCAATGCCTTGATGCGCGGGTCGCGCCCGTGCAGTTCGAGGATCAGCTCGTAGGAATGGTCCGTCGACCCGTCGTCGACCAAGACGACTTCCGAGGGCTCGGCGAGCGAGTCCATCACCGCTTGCAGCCGGCGTATCAGCTCGTGGAGCGTGTCCTCCTCGTTGAGGATGGGGACGACGAACGAGTAGTGGGGCTCGGTCATCGCAACCCGAGCTTCGCCTGACCGGTCATATCCGCCCGCCATCGACGGCGGCCACGATCCAGGGGATCACCTCGTCGAGCATGTCGCTCAAACTGGTCGTCGCCTCGAACCCGAGCACGCGCTTGGCCTTCTCGGTCGCCGGGACGCGCCGCTGCACGTCGTACTCGAACGCCGGATCCGACACGACGCGGAACGGGGCATCCGCGCCGCGAATCTTCTGCCAGATCAGCTGAGCCAACTCCAGTACCGTCGTCGACTCGCCGGTCGAGAGGTTGAAGTCGTCGTTCAGCGCGTCGGGGTGCTCGATCGCCATCGCGATGCCCCGAGCGAGATCGCCGCCGTAGGTGTAATGGCGAACCTGGCCGCCGTCGCCGAGAATGTGGAGCGGGTCCTGCCCCTTGACCACCTTCTGCACGAGGTCGGGCACGACGTGACTCATCGCGAGCTTCACGTTCCCGCTCAGGACTTCGACGTCACCGAGCGCGCGTCCCTCGCCGACGCCGACACAGTTGAACGGCCGCACGATCGTGTACGGCACCTTGTACTGGTCCCAGGCCGCGCGCGCGAAGTACTCGACCGCAAGCTTCTGGAAGCCGTACGACGACAGCGGCGGAGGTATCTCGCGCTCCTGGCCCTCGTACGAAGGCCAAGAGGGCGCCGATTCGAACACCATCGAGGAGCTCAGGTAGGTGACCTTCTGCAAGCGGCCGTTCCCCAACGCCTTGATCGCGGCGTCGCACGACGCCGCGAGGATGCGCTCGTTCGTGGCGAGGAGGTCGTAGGCGTAGGCGTGGAAGTACGAGATGCCGCCGATCATCGCCGCTCCCGCGACGAAGTGATCGCAGTCGGAGATCAGCTCGGTCATGAGGCCGACATCGCGGCAATCGCCCTCGACGAGGCGGTACCGCGGGTGCTGGTCGTAGGACCGCGTGACCGGCCCGTACTTCGAGAAGTTGTCGACGCCGACCACCTCGTGGCCGCGCTCCAGGAGCTCTTGTACGAGATAGCCGCCGATGAAGCCGGCGGAACCGCTCACGACGATCGTGCTCACGTAACCCTCGATCCGAATGCGTAGCGATACCAGTGCAGATAGCGGGGGAGCCAGGCCCACAGCTTGAAGTTGGACGCGCCCGTCGTGCGCTCGAGCCAGATCGTCGGGATCTCCGCGACCGGGAGTCGATGGCGGCGAGCCTTCGCTACCAGCTCGATCGCGATCTCGAATCCCGCGGTCGACTCGATGCCGACTCGTTGCACGAACGCGCGGTCGTACGCCTTGAAGGAGCTCGTCGCGTCGTGGGTGCCGACTCGTGCAAAACGGTGGAGGGACAGCCCGGCGAGGCGCGACATGGTCGACTTCAGGTACGGCGCGCCGATCTGCTGGCCGCCCTTCATGTAGCGGCTCG
>DATCCI010000452.1:0-5728 GCA_036511415.1 Acidimicrobiia bacterium | reverse complement strand
GCGAGACACGTCGTGGCCTCCCCGCCGCCAGTAAGCGAAGACGATGCTGACACGTCGCTGAGCAAAACGGCAGAGATTCCTACGAAAATGCTGACTTTTCGCGTACGGTGCACGTCGCCACACGCGGAGACATTGCCGACGTGCTCACTTGCCGCACCGCGGTAGGTACTTTCCCGCATCGCCGTGCACGAAGCCCGGGGATCCGGCGCGAGCGCATAATGCTTCGCTCGCTGGGACGCTTATGCGCGAGCTCCTACGCCGCATTCGACCACGGTCGCAACCGCCAGTGATTTTCAGAATCCTCGGCCCTCCGACACCAACGGTTCTACACGCGGGACCTCGGTAGAACTGTGCGAACGCGCCGATCTTGTTGAAGTACACGCGGCCCGTCGCCGTCGAAAGATCGAGGCGTTCCGCCACCGAATGCAGACCGACGCCACGTTCGATGCACAGCTCGGCGAGCAGGATGAGATCCCCGAGATTGCGAGAGCGCGGCGCTTCGGACACTCCGCAGCTTCAGCGGCGGCGCCCAATGCAGCGTGTTCACAAGCGGCTCGGATCTCACCCCGGCCAATGGATGTGCGAAGGGTCTGGGAGTGTTTCTGGTCGCCCGCGACGCGCATTGCCTCGCCCCGTGGCCGTGCCCGCATGGTTGACCCGCGCTGCCCGGCGGCAACCCGCGCATACTCGAGCAAAATCGCGGCAGACTTGCAGCATCGCGACGGATGGAGGACCGCGCGAAACGCCGGCTCAGCGTGCCCGGACGAGTTTCGGCATCCACACCATGACCGCTGTACCACGGGCGCGCTCAGACACGTTAGGGCGAGATGACGGGCTCGGCACGATCGAGCAGTGTGAGGGCGACGCCAACGGCGCCTACCATCTCTCGGATGTCACCGAACTTTGTCATCGGTCTGGGGTTGCGCGCGTAGCGCTTTAGCTTCTTCATGTCGCACACGGAGCCCATTGCGGTGTGCTTGTCGGCTTCCTTGAATAAGCGTTCAATCGTCCGGCGTTCGGTTTCCAAGAACTGCCAGCCGGGGTTCCCCGGATGGATCGCGCGCCCGGTTGGTTTGACAGCGGTCGGGAAAGGACCTTGCGGTAGGTCGAGCGACGAGCCGGCCGCGAGTTCGGGTGCCCACGAGTCGTTCAGGAACGGAATCAGGGCAAGGTCGGCCGCCGCTCTACGCATCACTTCGAAATGGAAGCGTTCGATGCGGCGCGCCGCCGTCGACAGTTCAAGGTTCTTTTGCGCGGCCCTCCGCGACACGAGTGGATTGATTGTGACACTCTGCGGCGCACACTGGAGGAGCGGCCCGAACCAGTGCGCGAAGTCCGCTTCGACGTGGAACTGTTCGTGCACGAGGTCACGGCGTGTCCGTTGCGCGGTCGCGTGAACCCAGTCCTTCAACCATTGCGCCTGGTATTCGGCCTCTGCCGGCCGAATGATGCCAAGCCGGTCCATGTTCCGGTGATCAGCCGCGAGCTGCACTGCGAGTTCGTCCACACTGTCCACGTTGGTGTTGTGGGCACGCTGGTTGCTGCCACGCCGGAAGAACTCGCCGCCGAAGCCCTTAATGTTCACGAAGGGTCTGTGCGTCGCGTTCTGAAGACCGGTCCATGCGGGAACGATGGCCTCGTAGCGGGTGATGTTGCGTCGGAGTCGGCGCCATACGTTCTCGACGTTGACGTCGGACGACGCTTGTCTCGCCCGGGACGCCATGTCGGCGGCAGGCTGAGCCGTCATTCCCGAAGATGCCGGCGTGCCGTGCGCAAAACCAGCCGCCTGGGCGACTGCACGCGCAACCTGTACCTCAGGACTATCGGGACCGCCGCTCGTGAACACGTCGACACGATCGCCCAGGCCGGCGGCTTTCACCAGCGCGAGGCACAACCGCGAGTCCTTGCCGCCCGTCAAACCCAGACGCAACGGCGCATCGACAGATCCGAGCGCGCGCACGTTCCCGACGAGTGTGTCCGTGATCTCATCCCACTCCTCCGAAGTGAGATTGTCCCGTCCCGGCCCGTCCGACGGCGGCGGCCAAATCGACCCGGACGAGGGGTCAAGCGCGAACGCGCCCTTTCCCCAATCGGCGCGCGCTTCGACGCCGGGTGGGAGATGACGCACGTGCCGCAACGGAAGATCATCGCCGGTGAGGTTCGATCGTGCGATGACCCACCCCAGCGCACGCGGGTTCCACTCTCTCGATCCGACAAGATCGGACACCGTCAGCGACCGGTTGGAAACCAATGTGAAGGCTCCACCCGCATGCCAATAGAGCGGATACATTCCGGAGAAGTCGCCGAAGGCGCTGAGTCCCGCATCTGGCGCGACACCGACGAAGTTGTAGGCACCGTCCAAGTAGTCCGTGACTTCGCGGGCGCCACGACGCCGATACCTCTTCAGAAGGTTCTCTGCGAGCGCGCCTTGGTCGCCGTCGGCAGCGAACGCCGGCCCATTGAAGACGACGAAGGCGTCGTCGTCGCCGGCAAAGCGAGATGAGCACGTCGAGTCCGGTAGTTCAATCGCAGCCAACGCCCAGGTACGTCGAGCGCCGGTTCGCTCGATACGCCTCCCGTTGACGATCCGAGTCTTCTCGAGCGCTCCGAACAAACGCGGCGCGAAACGCTCCACTTCGGCAGGCACACCCGCGACAGCAACGAAGAAGATCAAGAACTCACCGTTCCCAAGACAACTCTCCACCCAAGCACCGCGAAGCCGACACGACCAAAACGATCCCGATCGTCGCCTTCGGGACTGCCCCGACTCGCACGGGCTGCGACCGGATCCTACGCAGCGGTACTCCCATGAACTGGTCGCCCGGCACGGTCGATGACGTGCTCGCGTAGGCGTACAAGGGTCTGCCCATCGACGCCGGGCAATTACCTCTAGCTCACCCTGCCGCTACCTCTAGCTCACCCTGCGGCGTGCACGATTGAGGCATATGGACGAGGACCGGGAAAGCGCTCCGCTCCGCTATCGCTGCCGCGAATGCGATGCCGAGCTAGAGCCTGGCCAAGCCGTGGTGCGGGTGTTGGCCCTCGACGAGCCGCATGACCTCATCGTCGAAATCACCTACACGTGCTGCTCTGTCGATGGCGACACGGCGTTCCTTTGGCGCTACGACGCGGACGCGATGCGCGCGCTCACAGGCTCGGAGCTGCCGGCCACAATCTTGCTGGCCTGCGACGAGGTCTCGATGCTCGCATGGTCTGCCGGGCTTACGGGCGTCGAGACCATCGCCGACCTGTGAATGGGCCACGTACCGTCTGACGTGGGGCCGCGATGCGCCGCGAAAATCGGCATGTTGCCCATTACTACCGAAGAGACATAGGCAGGTCGCCGATTTCCCGTAGGCAACCCGCGGATTTCGCAACCCGGGACGTTCGCCTACACCGCGTCCCTCGCGACTTCGATCATGCCAACGAGAGCTGCGTGGCGGTGTGGCGGGACGGCGTCGTCGGTGAACAGCCGGAAGTCGTATCCCCCAGCCTTGGCGCGCGATGTCTCGGGTGACCGCCAAGATGACGCGCTCGACCATCATACGGTCGCGAGCGTTTGGAGGATTGCGTCGGCGATGCGTTCTTGTCCCTCGGCGTCAGGGTGGTCGCCATCGCTTGCGAGGAGGGTGGTCTCGTCTCGGTCGTCGTCGGGGCCGCGGAAGGCGGTCCGGAGGTCAACGTAGAGGGAGCCGGTGGTCAGGGCGATGGAGCGGATTGCACCGCTGAATGCGTGGGTGAGGGAGCTGGCGGCATCGACGTAGGCCGGGCCTTGAGTTTGCGCGTACCGGCCGCCGAGCCAGACGCTCCAGTAGTCGAGCACGACAATGGTGATGTGGCGCCCGGCGGTGAGCTGCCGGACGCGGGACACGATGGCGGTGATGTTCGTGGTGACTTGGGGCAGTCTGGACTCGTAGCAGGAGATGTTGGTGCCGCAGGTGGACGAGAAGGCGATGTCGTTCGCTCCGACCTCGATCATGACTGCGTCGGCTTTTTGTACGTCCGCGATCGCGCTTGGGTTGCTTTGCAGTTGCCGGAGCACGTCGTTGCTGAGGTAGCCCGGGACCGCATCATCGAAGTCCTTGACCGCGTGACCGGCAATGCTCGCGACGTCCGCAGCGGTGAGTTGCGGATAGGGAGTGCAGTTGCACGCAGTCCCGTAGGGCACGGAGTCGCCCAGTGCTGTCAGGGCCGAGACACGCGCAAGGGCGGCGCGGAGTCTGGCAGTGGCCACGGTGGTGGATCGCAGAGTGGGTTCGCGGACCGTCGCCGTGGTCGTGGTCGCGGTAGCGGACGGCGCAGATCGAGAGTTGTTCGAGCACGACGAGATCAGGAATATCGAAAGGGTGACGAGGAGCCATGGCGCGCTCGTGCGCGGCCGCGCCGCGCAGCGACGCCCCTGCCGATCAGGGCAGCGGCCTCCACTCACCGTGTCGAAGCCGCCCTCATCCCATCAGTATGACGGGCTCGTGCAAGGGCCACTCAGCCCTGGTCGTGAACGTTGACGTTGTGCGCGGCGAACGGTCCTTCCTCGCCGTTCCCGCGCGAGTCGATGCGCGATAGCGACGAGGAGAAGCCGCCGTACTGGCAGGCGTCCTTCGGCGATCCCGAACGAGCTCACCCCGTCGATCGGTGCGGCGTGTGCCTGTGGCATAGCGCGTCCTGAGAATCTGTGCGCGCGCGTCCGAAGGTCTGCTCGATGTGAGTTGGCTGGGAAGCGTGCGGGTCTGTCGGCATTTCTCCTGAACGATCTCCACACCTGACTCTCAGTCGGCGTTAAGGAGACGCGCGCAGGATCGAGTCGTGCGGGTGTCAAGCTTGGGCTTTTCTGCATTCGTCGGTTGGGTCTTCGATCACGTCTCGATGGGTCGCTGCGAGAGCGGTTCCGTCGTGCAGGCTTCGGGGCTACAGAGCAGAGGGCGCGCGGTCCGCCCGGGTGCCAGCTCGACGTGATCGGCTTCAGCATGCGCAGTCTTTCGATCGTCGACTGGCAGTTTCGCGCCGCGATCGCGATCCTGTTCGCCGCCGTCATCGCGGCGAGTTGGCTGTGGTTCCGGCGGCGCGTGTTCCGCTGGGCCGCCCGAGCGTTCTGCGTGCCCCTTGTGGTCGCGTTCGTCGCCGCGAGCATCAATGCGCACTACGACTACTTCCCGACCGTGGGGACGCTCTTCGGCCAAACCGCAGCCGATCAAATCACAGCGACAAGTTTTCAGCGCCTGGAGCACGCGTCCCTTCGCGTCGTTCGGCATGTCTACAAGTACGGACGGCAAGTCTCGACATCGACACTCGACCGGCTGCCGCCTCACGGTGTCGTGATCGCGTTCGCGATGCCCGGCACGGTTTCGCATTTCCCGGCGCGCACCGGCCAGGTCTACCTCCCGCCGGCATGGTTCCAGAACCCGCATCCGCATCTTCCCGTCATCGAACTACTGCATGGCTCGCCGGGGTCGCCCGCCGATTGGACCCGGGCGGGTGGCGCCGATCTCACCGCCGACGCGTACGCGCGGACACACGACGGCTTCGCCCCAATCATCGTCATGCCCGACGTCAACGGCACCGACTGGTGGCACGACAGCGAATGTGTCAATGGGCCACAGGGCAACGCCGAGACGTATCTCACCGTCGACGTACGCAACGCAGTCGTGCACGCCTTCGGCGCCCGAGCCGACGGCGCGTCATGGGGCGTCGCCGGACTGTCTGCGGGTGGATCATGCGCCCTGCAAATGGG
>DATCCI010000451.1:0-3639 GCA_036511415.1 Acidimicrobiia bacterium | reverse complement strand
GCGGTCAACCGTCGCCGGCGGTCCCCGGTTGCTGGCGCAGGTCCCCGAGCAAGCGGTCGAGGCCGGTATCGCGCCGTCCCGTCAGCCGGGCGGCCTCGCGCGCGAGGGCACGGTACGCGTCGCGCTCGCCCGGGTCGAGCTCGCGGAGATGCTGCTCGACGGTACTGAGGTCTCCCCGGGCAACGGGTCCGGTGAGCGCGACGGCCGGCCCCAGCGCGAAGGCATTCTGCACCGAGGCGAGCACGAGCGGAGCGAACGCCTCGAGCGGTACGGAACAGGTCGCCGCGAGCCGCTCGACCTGCCCGATGAGTGCGACGAGATGATTCGACGCGATGACCGCGGCCGCGTGGTAGCGCCCGCGGTCGGCGTCGGCCAGCTCGAAGGGCCGCAACCCGAGCGAACGCGCGATGTCGGCGACGGCGCGATCCCCCGCCACCGCCGCCCACGCGCCGGCCAGCCGCTCGAGCCCGGCCGTCGCGGACGGGAACGACTGCAGCGGGTGCAGCGCACCGACCCTTACCCCGGTGCGCCGTTCGAGTAGGGGCACGAACACGTCGAGACCGCGCGACCCCGCGAGGTGCACCACGAGTGCGCCGGGCTCGATCGCCGGCTCGGCCGTAAGCAGCACCTGCTCGATGGCGCGGTCGGGTGTGGCGACGAGCACCAGAGCCGCGCCGCGCGCGACCTCCGACACGAGCGCCGGACGCGATGAGAGGCACGCCGCGGCCGACGTCGTCGAGGGAGCGTCGGGCGCGCGTCCGCCGACCCCGACCACGGTCCAGCCCTGCTCGATCAGCCCGAGTGCGATCGTCGTTCCCGCGCGACCCGGTCCGATCAGGGCGACGGTGCGCTCTTGTTCCGCCATGGAATGTGCAATGTTACCGCCGACTGACACACACCCTCCCACGACGCGTCTGCGTCGACCAGCGCCGGCGCGACGTCGCGTAGCGGCGCCAGCACGAACCCACGTTCCCAGATCCGCGGGTGCGGCAGCGTGAGGTCCGGGTCGTCGAGGCGGACGTCGTCGTAGAAGAGCACGTCGACGTCGAGCGTACGCGGGCCCCAACGCTCGGCGCGCACGCGCTGTGCGTCGCGCTCGATGCGCTGCGCGAGCGCGAGCAGCGCGTAAGGGTCGAGCTCGGTCTCGATCGCGACCACCGCGTTCAGATACGGATCCTGGGGCGGACCACCCATGGGATCGGTCTCGTACACGCGCGACGCCGCGACGACGTCGACACCGTCGGCCGCACCGAGCCCGTCGACCGCCGCCTGCAGGTGAGCGGCCCGGTCGCCGAGATTCGAACCCAACGCGAGGTAGGCGCGGCTCACCGCTCGACGCGCACGGCGACGTAATCGAGCAACGCGCGCACGGGTGGGTGCAACTTGCGCACCTCGACCACGGCACCGACGACCCGCGGATCCGCCCGGCACACCTCCACGATGCGCGACGCGAGCCGCTCGAGCAACCGGTACTGCTCCGACGACACGACGCGGGTCACCGCATCACACACCGCGGAGTAGTCGACGGTGTCTTCGAGGTTGTCGCTCTGGCCCGCGACCGTCGCGTCGACGAGGAGCTCGACGTCGATCTCGAACGGCTGAGGACGCACCCGCTCATCGGGAAGCACGCCATGCACGCCGAGCTCGCGTATCCCGGAGATGAGAATGCGGTCCACGGTTCGACGCTAGCCACCCGCCGGTGCAGCGTGATAGTCCGGGAACATGCGACGTACGAAGATCGTCGCGACCGTGGGGCCGGCCACGTCGCGGCCCGAAGCCATGCACGACCTCCTCTCCGCGGGCGCGGACGTCGTGCGCCTCAACGCCGCCCACGGCACCGCCGCCGTACACGCGCAACACGCGACCTTGGCGCGCGAGACGGCCGGCGCCCTGGGCCGCTCGGTCGGCGTCCTCGTCGACCTGCCCGGACCGAAGATGCGCACGGGACCCGTCGTCGACGACGAGATCCGTATCGAGACCGGTAGCGAGCTCACGCTGACCGCGGCCGAGGTCGTCGGCGACGCGCACCGCGTCTCGACCACGGTTCCCGAGCTCGCACGCTGGGTCGGAGCAGGCGACGACATCTATCTCGCCGACGGCGCGATCGTGCTGCACGTCGCGCGGGTGGTCGACTCGGATGTGTTGTGCGAAGTCGTGCGGGGCGGTCTCCTGCGCTCGCGCAAGGGCATGCACGTGCCCCGGGCGGAGGCACACGTCGAGTCGTTCACCGACACCGACGCCGCGGCACTCCGGATGGCGCTCGCGGTCAGAGCCGACTTCATCGGCTTGTCCTTCGTGCGGCGGCCCGAAGACCTCGAGGCGGTCCGGGCGCGGCTTCCCAAGCGCCGGAGCCGGCCGCAGCTGGTCGCGAAGATCGAGACCGCGGTCGCGCTCGACCATCTCCCCGGGATCGTCGGCGCCGCCGACGCGGTCATGGTTGCCCGCGGCGACCTCGGCATCCAGGTTCCTGCCCGGCGCGTCCCGTTGATCCAAAAGGAGATCATCCGGTTCTGCAACATGGCCGGCAAACCCGTGATAACGGCGACGCAGATGCTCGAGTCGATGACCCGCTCGCCCCTGCCCACGCGGGCCGAGGTGAACGATGTCGCCAACGCGGTACTCGACGGCACCGATGCGCTCATGCTGTCCGAGGAGACGGCGGTCGGCGAGTACCCGGCCGACACCGTACGCACGATGAGCGACGTCGCCGAGGCGGCGGAAGCCTGGCCGCGCGTGCGCACGACTCCGCTGGGGGCGGCCGCGGCGCTCGACGACGACCGGGTCGCCTGGGCCGTCGCCCATGCTGCGGTGCAGGCCGCGGACGACCTCGGTGTCGCGGCGATCGTGTGCCCGACCCAGAGCGGGACGACGGCACGACTGGTTGCGGCATTTCGACCCGCCGTGCCGATCGCGGGGATCTCCGCGCAACCCGAGATCCTCGGTCGCCTGTGCCTCGTGTGGGGTGTCCGACCCTTGGCCGCCGCGCCCGTCGGAGCCGAGGCCGGTCCCGACCAAGCCGCGGCCGCGGCTCGCGAGTGCGGGCTCGCGCGCAAGGGTGATCTCGTCGCGATCGTCTCCGCGTCGCCCGGCAAGCGAGCCGGCGCGACCGACACGGTACGCATCGTGCGCGCGTGAACGCGGCCCGACGCCCGTCGACGCCTCCGGCTGGAGAAGCCCCGCCTACAGGAGTTCGTCGAGGGTGACCGCGACGATCTCGCGGCCCGACGCGTCGATGCTCCGCGAAGTCAGCTTCTCGATCACCGAGACCGCGTGTGGACCGTGCTCGACGAGACCGGCGTACAAGAGGTAGCCGGCGAGTACGCCGAGAACCCGGTCGCCGAACTCCTCGTTGTGGAGGTAGATGCGCTCCACCGGATCGTCGAGCAGCTTCGTGAGCGCACCGTAGATCGACGACAGCCGCACCGCGAGCTCGTCGCGCGGGCCGAGCGACACGTGGACGTACGCCAGACCGACCTCGTCGTACGCGTGCAAATTGTGCGGCGAGTCGAGCAGCGACACGACGTGGGTGAAGCCGTTGACGTTGAGCCAGATGAGCTCCTCTTGGCGCCTCACCCTGCGGTGGTTGCGGGCGAATCCGCCGGGCCGCTCACCGGCGCCGAGACGGTCCTTGATCACCCA
>DATCCI010000450.1:0-6904 GCA_036511415.1 Acidimicrobiia bacterium | reverse complement strand
GAGGCCGGTGGAGTTCGCGTCGGTCGGCTGGTCGTTTCGGGCGAGGAAGCCCCACCCGCCTCCTGCGTTGCGCACCGCCCGGAGCGCCACCTCTGCCTTGGCGGCCGCGCCGGTGTCGCCCTGCGCGACCAGGCCGAGCGCCGCGAGCGCGGTCGAGTTCGTGTCGGGGCCGACGAACGTGGTCGGGTCGACGGCCGGGCACGCGACTGTGGTGTCCGGGCGAAAGGCGGTGAACGAGCCGTCGGCGCACTGTTGGTCCTCGAGCCACGTCAACCCGTGCGGGTTCGCGACCCCGGCCGCGTGCAGCGCGAGCAACGAGAGCCCTTCGTCGAACGCGCCGGTGAACGTTGCGTTCACGGCGCGACCGAACAGGCCGTCGGCCTGTTGGGTCGCGATGAGCCGCGTGACCAGGTCGGCGTGTGCGGGACCGAACGACGTCGGGTCGGCGCCGCCCGCCTTCGCGGCGAGAATGAGATACGCGAGGGCGCCCGGGTCGTCGAAACCGTTCGCGGTGACGAATGCGTCGATGTGGCTGCCGAGGTAGGCGAGCAACGCCGTCACCTCGGACTTGCCCACACCCGCAGCGGCGAGGGCGGTGACCGCTTGCGCAGATGAAGAGAGGTCGGCCTTCGTGGGGCTCGTGGACGACGGAATGAAGCCCGACGCGTTCACCCGGCCCGAGATCCACGCGGCCGCGTCTCGCGCGTCGGTTTTCGGATCGCTACTCGGAGGTGCTGCAGTCGCGGGTGCCGCGACCGCGAACACGAGACCGGCAGCGAGGAGGAATGTCACGACCCTTTTCATCGGGTGTCCTTCCGCTCGTGCCGCAGCAAGAAGGAATGGACAGCCCGATCGAGATCGAGCGCTCACTACCCGCGAACCACGACGGTGTCTTCGGAGCTGCTCTTCGCGGGTATCCCGGCTCGCAGGGACAACGCCCTGCCTACGGTTGCGGGTCAGCGCCGGATTTCGACCGGACTTCCCCCACTGGGAGCAAGGGCATCGGACCACGCCCCGGCTCCACGAGTCAAACCGCGCCGCGCGCTCGCGGACGCGGGACCGTTCAGCCGATACTCACTCGCAACGCCCGATCCGGCACGCACCAAGCCATGAGCCAACGCATCCCTGCCCCCCAACCCCAACCCCATCCTGAGCACTAAGCGTGGCCGCATCAACCACGTAACGTCAAGAGTCGTTCGGAACTCTGGGGGGCACACGGGAGCCGGAGGAGCCTGATCTCGGCCGGTCCGCACGGGGGGGCAACCGGCCCGGCCGAGATCCAAGGCGTCACGGCGCAGTCTGGCCCCGGTCGATGAGGGCGACCTGAGCGCGCGGTCATGAATCTCTGAGTGCCGGCGAGCTCGATCGGCCCGGGTCGCCCACCGGATCGCGCGGCGATGCCCCCGGCGGGGGTGCGGGAGGGCATCGCCATGGGCCATCCGGGCCGAGCGGGCCGAGCGGGTGTCCCGAAGTCGCGAAATCTACGAACGCGGCGTCACCGATTCGTGACATTCCCCCTGGTCATGACCGACTGCGAATACCGCGCCGAGTTATCCACCGGAAAGTCACAGCGTTGTCCTCTTCTCGCCCACAGCCTCGATGGCGCAAAGTGAGAGCCGGTCGCTGGTGACGGCCCCCACCACCCCCACCCGTTGGGGGCCGTCGCCCGACTGCGAGGGGGCCTTCGCGTTTCGCTCCCGCGATACTGGAGGTCGTGGACCTCGCAACGACCGCCCCGACGAGCACGCTTCGTCGTGTCGTTGCCCTCACCGGTGCGGTGGCCTTTGCCGTACTGACGATCTACATGTGGCACTCGACGAGACCGATGAGGTGGGAGCGCCCGATCATCCGTGTGGCCGGCTGGATGCCGCTGCCGTCTCGCGACTTCTGGATCGCCGCGTTCCAGCCGGTCCCGTTCGCGCTGACGACCGTTGCACTCGGCGCCGTAGCCGCGGCGCGCGGCCGACACCGGCTGGCACTCACCGGGATTGCCGGGTGCCTGGGAGCGGTAGTCGCGGCCCAGGTCGTGTTCAAGCCACTCGTCGACCGCGTCCGCACCCACGTCGAGGGCGACGACCATCACATCGTCCGCGTCGGAAGCCGGTTGTTCCCCTCGACGCACGTGACCGCGGCCGCGGCTTGGGCGATGTTCGCGGTGCTGATCTTCGGTCGCCGCACGCGTCTGGCGAGTCTCGCGTTCGCACTCCCGGTCGTCGTCGGCTGCGCGGTCCTGTCGAGGGAATTGCACTATCCGGCCGACGTCGTCGGTGGCTTCCTGCTCGGTACGACGTTCGTGTACTTCACCGTCGACGCCGCTTGCACCGTGGAGCAAGCGTTCGCGCGTCGGAGGTCACAACTCGGGCAACGAGAGCTCGCGCACGCGGTGAGCGCGGGCGGCGCCGGGAGAAGCTCACCACCGACCACGCATCCGCCGGGCCCGTATCGGCCCTCGCCGCGAGGGCGCGATCGATAATGCCGGTCGGCATCGGGATGATCGGCGCCGGGATGATCGGACAGGGTCACGCGTACGCGTTACGGCTCCTCGCCGAAGACGGAGAGGTCCGTCCCGTGTCGGTGACCGACTTCTCCGGTGATGCCGTGGAGTCTGCTCGGAGCATCTGCGGTTTCGAACGCGTGGCAGAAAACGCGCAAGCCGTCATCGACGACCCCGACGTCGACGCGGTGGTGATCGTCACGCCGACGACGACACACCGCGACCTGGTACAGGCAGTCGTGTCCGCGGGCAAGCCGCTCTTGTGCGAGAAGCCCCTGGCGACGCGATTCGACATCGTCCGCGAGATGTGCACGCTCGTCGCGTCGTCGGGCCTCACGGCCCAGGTCGGCTTCCACTCACGGTTTCATCCGCTGATCAACGAGCTGGTCCGGCTCGTCGCCACGAACGAGCTCGGCGCGCCCATGGGATACACGTTGCGCGACGACCAGTACTGGCCAACCGGCGACGTCGTTCCCGGCCACAGCTCGTGGCGTTCGCAGCGCGACCACGCCGGCGGTGGCGCGCTCCTCGAGCACTCGATCCACAGCGCCGACATACTCACGTGGCTCTTCGGTCCCGCGGCACGCGTCTACGCGCGCACGCGGAACGTGTTCGGCTACGACGTCGAGGACACCGCGGTCTGCACCGTCGAACACTCCTCGGGCGTCGTCGGGACGATGATCTCGATCTTCAACGGCGTACGCGGACGCGAGGAACGCCGGCTCGAGGTGTTCTTCGAGCGGGGCGCGGTCGAGGTGACGACCGACTTCCTCGTCGGCGCCAGAGAAGACGGCTTCCTCGTCCAGCGACCCGATCAAGAGCCCGAAAAGCTCGACGTCGCCGCGTTGCGTGATCGGCACTTCGAAGCTGCCGGTATCGATCGACGCGACTTCTTCGTATACCTGTACCCGGCCGCGCGCGCGTTCGTGCGGTCGGTACGCGAGAAGCAGCCCGCCTCGCCGACGTTCTCCGACGCGCTCGCCGCCCACGCGCTCGTCGACGCCGCGTACCGCTCCGTCGAGGGCGATCTCGCGGTCGCGGTGCAATACGCGGGTTAGTCCGCGGTCCGCGCGAGTCGTCGGAGGGTGTACGGCAGGATGCCGCCGTCGAGGAACACATCCAGCTCGAAGGGCGTGTCGATCCGCGCGCGCATCGGGAACTGCCGGTCGTCGGCGTGCACGGTCACCACGCGCGGCAGTGGTCCCGGGTCGGCGAGGGCCTCCAATCCGACGACTCGGTAGATCTCGTGGCCGGTCAGGCCGAGGGACGCAACGGATGCGCCGTCGAGGAACTCGAGCGGCAGCACGCCCATCCCGACGAGATTCGACCGGTGGATGCGCTCGAAGCTCTCGACGAGGACGGCCCGCACGCCGAGCAGGAGCGAACCCTTGGCCGCCCAGTCGCGCGACGAACCGGAGCCGTATTCCTTGCCCGCGAGCACCATGAGCGGAACGCCTTCGCTCGCGTATTGCATCGCCGCGTCGTAGATCGTGGTCTGCTCGCCGTCGGGGAGATGCACGGTGACACCGCCCTCGGTGCCCGGCGCGAGCCGGTTGCGCAAACGCACGTTGGCAAACGTGCCGCGCACCATGACCTCGTGATTGCCGCGCCGCGACCCGTAGGAGTTGAACTCGAGCGGCTCGACCCCATGTTCGAGCAACCAGCGTCCGGCCGGGCCGTCGCGCCGGATCACACCCGCCGGTGATATGTGATCGGTCGTGACGCTGTCGCCGAGGAGCGCGAGCACGCGCGCCGCTTCGATGTCGTGCAGCTCCGGCGCGTGGGCGGCGATGCCCTCGAGGAAGGTCGGGCGCCGGATGTACGTCGACACCGGGTCCCACTCGTACCTGTCGCCGGAAGGCGCGGCGAGCGCCTTCCAGTTGTCGTCGCCGTCGAGGATCGTCGCGTAGCTCTCCTCGAACATCGCGCGGTCGAGCACGGACGCGACGACCTTCGCGACCTCTACCTCCGACGGCCAGACATCGCGCAGGTACACCGCCGCGCCGTTCGGATCGTGGCCGAGCGGATCGTGCACGAGGTCGACGTCCATCGATCCCGCGAGCGCGTACGCGACGACGAGAGGTGGCGACGCGAGGTAGTTCATGCGGCAATCGGGATGGATGCGGCCCTCGAAGTTGCGGTTTCCCGACAGCACCGAGGCAACCGATAGATCACCCTGATCGATCGCCTCGGAGATCTCGGGTGCGAGCGGCCCCGAGTTGCCGATGCACGTCGTGCAGCCGTAGCCGACCACATCGAAGCCGAGCTCGTGCAACGGCTGCAACAGCTGCGCGCGCTCGTAGTAGTCGGTTACGACCAGCGAACCGGGCGCGAGCGACGTCTTCACCCACGGCGGTACCGTCAGTCCGTGCGTGACCGCGTTCCTCGCGAGTAGACCCGCCGCGATCATCACCGACGGGTTCGACGTGTTCGTACACGAGGTGATGGCGGCGATCACGACATGACCGTCGGCGAGCTCGAAGCTACGACCGTCCGCGAGCGTCACCGGGCAACGGTTGCGATCCAGGAGGAGGGGCTGCGCACTTGCCCCTGAAGGCGGTCGCTCCTGGGTGCGCGCGCTCGGCGCGGGTGCGGGCGGGTCGCTCGCCGGGAACGACTCGATCGACGACTCGTCGGCCTTGGCTCGCGTCGCGCCGATCGGCGCGGTCGAGCTCGACGTGGCCTCTTCACGGCGAAACGCGAGCAGCGCCTGCTCGAAGCTCGCCCGCGCCCCCGACAACGACACCCGATCCTGCGGCCGCGCCGGACCCGCCAGCGACGGCTCCACCGTCGAGAGGTCGAACGAGATCGTCTCGTCGTACACCGGCCGGGCGTCGGGATCGTGCCAGAGACCCTGCTCCTTCGCGTACGTCTCGACGAGCGCGACGAGGTCGTCGGGCCGACCGGTTGCACGGAGGTAGCGCAACGTCTCCTCGTCGACCGGGAAGATCGTGCACGTCGAGCCGTACTCGGGCGACATGTTGCCGATGGTCGCCCGATTCTCGAGCGGCACGCGGCCCACGCCCTCGCCGTAGAACTCGACGAACTTGCCGACGACTCCGTGCTTGCGCAGCAGCTCGGCGACGGTCAACACGAGGTCCGTAGCCGTAGAGCCGGTCGGGAGCGCGCCGACGAGCTCGATGCCGACGACGCGCGGCAACAGCATCGAGAGCGGCTGACCGAGCATCGCCGCCTCGGCCTCGATGCCCCCGACACCCCAACCGAGAACACCCAACCCGTTCACCATCGGCGTATGCGAGTCGGTGCCGACCAGCGTGTCGGGATACACCAGTCCGTCGGCGCCGCGGAACACCACTTGCGCGAGATACTCGAGGTTGACCTGATGGCAGATGCCACGGTTGGGCGGGAAGACGCGCAACGTGCGGAAGGCAGATTGCGCCCACCTGAGGAACGTGTATCGCTCGCGGTTGCGCGCGAACTCGAGCTGCGCGTTACGAACGAACGCGTCGGCGACCCCCGCCACGTCGGCGACGATGGAGTGGTCGATCACGAGGTCGACCGGGATCCCGGGCTCGATCGCACGCGGATCGCCGCCCAGATCGGCCATCGCGTCTCGCATCGCGGCGAGGTCGACGATCGCGGGCACCCCGGTGAAATCCTGCATGAGCACGCGCGCGGGCATGAACTGCAGCTCTCGTGTTCCTGCCTCGGTCGATGCGCGCGAGCGGTCGGCGAGCGCACGGATGTCGTCCTCGCCGATGTTCTTGCCGTCCTCGTGCCGCAGGACGTTCTCGAGCAGGATGCGCAGCGAATACGGGAGGGTGTACGGATCGTCGACCACGGCGTCCAGCCGGTACAGATCGTACGTACGGGTGCCGACGGTCATCTCGGCGCGGGCCCCGAAGCTGTCGAGCGTCACACGGGCAACCTAGCTGCGCACTCCCTGTGCCCACGAGCGCCGTCTGTCGCGCCGAAAGATGGGCCGGTAACCTGGTCGTGTGAGCCCGGACGATTCGGCCGTGATCGCCGTGGAGGTGCTGCACGACGCCGGAGCGGCGCTCGTGACCCTCGGAGGTGAGCTCGAGTTCGGAACGGCCGCGTCGCTGCGCACGACCCTGAGCGACCTCGCCCGCCAGAGTTGCGATCCGGTCGTCGTCGACCTGGCTGCGGTCCGGTTCATCGACTCGACCGGCTTGAGTCTCCTCGTGCAGGCGAAGCAGCGCTTCGCGTCGCAAGGTCGGCGATTCGAGCTACGGAGCCCGACGCACCGCGTGGTCCGCGTGATCGAGACCTCCGGCCTCGCCGAACTGTTCGACCTCGAAGGCGACCTCTAGCCCGTTGCTGCGGCGCGCCTCCGCTACGTCCGCACTTCCTCCATGGCTCCCTCGCTGCGGCACGCCTCCGGCGCGCCTCCGCTACGTCCGCACTTCCTCCATGGCTCCCTCGCTG
>DATCCI010000449.1:0-2737 GCA_036511415.1 Acidimicrobiia bacterium | reverse complement strand
AGGGTTTCGAACGCCTTGGAGCTCACCCCCGCGACCAAACGGGCGATGGTCGTCTTGCCGGTACCGGGCGGACCCCAGATGATGACCGACGAGAGCCGGTCCGACTCGATGAGCACTCGCAGCGGCTTCGCAGGCCCGAGGAGGTGCTCCTGGCCGACGACCTCGTCGAGCGTCCGCGGCCGCAAACGCGCCGCGAGCGGCGCCCTTTGCGCGAGCCGCTCCTCGACCGCCGACGCGAACAGATCAGGCCCCGGGCTCACGCCTGCCAGGCTAGGCGCGCCAATTTCCCCACCAACAGTTGGGCGCGAAACCTGCCACCACAGCACAGTTTCGGTACCAACAGTTGGGCGCGAGGTGTGGCATTACGCGCCAACTTCACCGCGAATGCCACGCTGATGCAGGGCGGCGATTGTGCGCTCGACGATCTCGCGATCGGACGACGCATGCGTGAAGACGAGGGGCAACCATCCGGCGGCCGACAGCGCGGTCAGGCGTTCGCTGTCCGCGACGACCGCACTGGCGCCCGTATGGAACGGCAGGCCGTAGTACTCGGCGAAGACCTTGCAGTCGGGCCACGCAAAGTCGGGGCGGAAGGTCTTGCCTCCGATCTTCACGCGGTACTGCTGCACCGGGAGCGGAAGTCGAGCGCGCCGAAATACGTCCAACAGGTACAGCTCTGCCTTGCTGCCGCCGGGATCGAAACCGATTGCGCGCGAAACCAGCAGCGAGCGAACAACCGACATGTGACGCCCGGGTCCGGACTCGAGCCGCTCGGCGCAGCCTCTCAAGCGAAGTAGCGAAGCAACGCCGCGGCGCAGACCGTCGTCAAGGGCCCGACCGAGCTGGTACTCGCTCAGAAGGGTCGTGCAGTCGCAGAGCGTTCGCTCGAACGAGGTGCACGCGATGTCGCCGATGCTTACAACATCGGCCTCGCACAGTGTTCCGGAACGATGGACCACGACTCCTCGCATCCGAGTTCGATGACCGCGGTCGATCGTGATCTCGTATCGGGCCTCCGGGCGCGGCAGGAAGTTCCACAATCGCGCGGCCGAAGCGTGCGAGGCGATAGAGCCTTGCGCCGAGAGCACGGCCGCCAACAGGCCTCGGTCCCACGAGTCCCGCGAACCGACGAGGCCGAAGACCCGTGGACGCAGCCGGCGCAGGACCTTCTGATGCACCAGTTTCCGCGCCTGCTCGTCGGTGAGCTCACCGGCCCGAAGCTGATCGAGCGTGAGCAAGCCGTGCTGCGATGCGAGGACGGATTCGAGTCGTGCGAGCTGTGCCTCCATCGGGCGAACCGTAGGACCCTCGTGAGACACCCATCTGTTGGCACCGAAACCAGTCGCCAGCGCCGACTTTCGCGCCCCACTGTTGGTGCCGAAAATCAGGGGTCTGGGGGGCGGAGGCGAAGGCCGAGGTCGCGGAGTTGCACGGGATCGATCGCCGTCGGCGCACCGGTCAGGGGATCGACGCCGGATTGCGTCTTCGGGAACGCGATCACCTCACGGATGTTCTCCTCGCCGGCGAGGATCGCGACGAACCGGTCGATGCCGACCGCGAAACCCGCGTGCGGCGGCGCGCCGAAGCGGAACGCCTCGAGGAGGAATCCGAAGCGGCGGCGCGCATCCTCGGCGTCGATGCCGATCATCGAGAAGATCCGCTGCTGCACATCGGACCGATGGATACGCACCGAGCCCGAACCCAACTCCCACCCGTTGAGCACGAGGTCGTACGCCTGGGCACGGACCGACAGCGGATCGGTTTCCAGCCGGTCGACATCGTCGGGATGCGGCATCGTGAACGGATGATGCATGGGCGAGGGACGACCGTCTGTTCCTTCGGTCTCCTCGAACAGCGGGAAGTCGACGACCCACACGAATCGCAGGTCGCCCTCCGATACGGGCGGACGCCCCAGGTCGAGACGTAGAGCACCCAGCACGTCGCGCACCATCTCGCGCTTGCCCGCGACAATCAGTATCAGGTCGCCCGCGACGACGCCCAACGCGTCGACGAGCGCGAGCTGCTCGGATTCGGACACGAACTTCGCGACCGGCGACTCGAGCACCGCGCCGTCACGGACGCGCATCCATACGAGGCCCTGCGCGCCGAGCGACTTTGCCCGTTCCGTCAGCGCGTCGAGCCGCGAGCGCGCCATCTCCGCCTGGCCATCGACCCGAATGCCCTTCACCGCGTCGGCGCCCGCGAACGCGCGGAATTCGGTGGCGCCGAACACGTCGGTCAGCTCCACGAGCTCCATCGCGAACCGGAGATCGGGTTTGTCCGTGCCGTATCGCTCCATGGCCTCGTGCCACGTCATCCGAGGGATCGACATCCCGCCGGTGCCGGGTCGCGCGACTTCGGCGGCCGCGAGTACCGCAACCGATACCGCGTCGAGCACGTCCTCCTGATCGGCGAACGACATCTCGACGTCGAGCTGCATGAACTCGAACTGGCGGTCGGCGCGGAGGTCTTCGTCGCGGAGGCATCGCGCGATCTGGAAGTAGCGATCGAACCCTCCGACCATCAGGAGCTGTTTGAACAGCTGCGGACTCTGCGGCAACGCGTAGAACTCGCCCGGCCGAAGACGCGACGGCACGACAAAGTCGCGCGCGCCCTCCGGTGTCGACGCGATCAACATTGGCGTCTCGACTTCGACGAAGTCCTGGCGGGTCATCGCTTCGCGTATGACGCGGTTCACGGCAGCACGGAGACGGAGGTTGCGCTGCATCGGCGCGCG
>DATCCI010000448.1:0-3099 GCA_036511415.1 Acidimicrobiia bacterium | reverse complement strand
AGCGGCGTTCGCAGGTCGTGCGAGACCGCGCGCAGGAGCGCCGTTCGCAGTGCGTCGGCCTCGGCCAGGGCGACGGCGGCCGACGCCTCGGCGCGCAGCTCACGGCTTGCGAGCGCGACGGCGACCTGGGCCACGAAGGCGTTCAGCACCCGCCGGTCGTCGCCGGTGAGGTTGGGCCCGTCGTATGCGAATACGGCGTCGTCGGGAAGCTCAGAGGTAGCCGTCGCATCCTCGGGCCGTTCGAGGATCGCCTCGCCCGCGTGGGCCTCGACTCTCCACTGGTTCGGCGCGATCGGGCGCAAAACCGCGACGGAACGCAGCGCGAAGTTGGTGAGGAGCTGCTGCATGATGCTCGGCAGGGGATCGTCCTCGGCGAGGAGTGCGCCGGCGAGTCGCACGAGCGACGCGGCCTCGCTGCGCGCCCGGGCCGCTTCGATGGCGCGACGCGCGGCCGCGGTGACCAGCGCGCTCACGACCGCGGCGACGACGAGAAAGACGATGAGCGCCAGCAGGTTCTGGCCGTCGCTGATCGTCCACGTGTGGATCGGAGGCGTGAGGTACCAGTTGACGAGCAGGAATGCGGCCACCGCGGCGATCCCCGCAACCCAGGCGCCCCCCGTCACCGCGATGAGGACGACGAGGAGGAGATAGAGCAGGAGATCGCTTCCCAGGGAGACGCGGTCGCGCTCGTGCGTGAGCACGAGAGTCAGGAGGGGAAGCGCGAGCAACGCGAAGACCGCGGCCGCACTCTGCCGCTGGCGAGACACACCGAGCGACAAGGCGCGCGGTCGTGGTCGGCGCGCGGTTTCCTCGCCCTCATTGCGGGTCGAGATGATGTGGACGTCGATGTCGCCCGACGCGCGGACCACACGATTGATCACCGAACCGCGCAGGATGTGATTCCAACGCGACCGCCGGCTCGACCCCATGACGAGCTGCGTCGCGCGCTCGGCCCGGGCGAAATCGACGAGCGCCATCGACGGATCGGCGCCGACGATCTCGTGGTATGTCCCGCCGAGGTCTTCCAGCAGTTCCCGGTGCCGCTCGATCGCTCCCGGCGGCGGCCCGGCAAGTCCCTCGCCCGCGCGCACGTGCACCCCGAGCAGGTCGCCCTTGGCGCGGGTGGCGATGCGAGACGCCCGGCGAACGAGGTGCTCGCCGCCGGGCGCGCCCGTCAAGGCCACGACGATCCGCTCGCGCGTCTCCCACGCCGCGGTGATGCCGTGGTCCTCCATGTAGCGCTGGAGGCTTTCGTCGACCTTGTCGGCCACCCAGAGCAACGCGAGCTCGCGGAGTGCCGCGAGGTTGCCCGGCCGGAAGTAGTTCGCGAGCGCGGCGTCGACCTTCTCCGGCTTGTAGATGTTGCCGTGGGCCATGCGCCGGCGGAGCGCCTCCGGTGTGCTGTCGACGAGCTCGACCTGGTCGGCACGCCGGACGACCTCATCGGGCAGCGTCTCGCGCTGCTGCACGCCGGTGATGCTCTCGACGACGTCGTTCACCGACTCGAGGTGCTGGACGTTGACGGTCGAGACCACGTCGATTCCGGCCTGCAGCAGCTCCTCGACGTCTTGCCACCGTTTCTCGTTGCGCGATCCCGGCACGTTCGTGTGCGCCAGTTCGTCGACCAGCGCCTGGGTCGGTCGACGCGCGAGGACGGCGTCGACGTCCATCTCCTCGAACTCGCTACCGCGGTAGGTGACGAGCTTGCGAGGGACGACCTCGAGGTCGCCGATCTGTTCGATCGTTCGGGCGCGGCCGTGCGTCTCCACGAAGCCGACGACCACGTCGGTACCGCGGTCGTGGCGGCGGCGACCCTCGTTCAGCATCGCGAACGTCTTGCCGACGCCGGGGGCGGCGCCGAGGTAGACCCGAAGGTTGCCCCGGGCCACGCCGCTACCTCAAACGGTCGAGTGAGAGGTTGAGCTCGAGCACGTTGACAGTCTGCTCCCCCAGCACGCCCAGCTGCCGACTCTGGGTGTGCGCGGCGATCAGGTCGGTGACCTGAGCGGCGGTGAGGTTGCGCGCCTTGGCCACGCGCGCCGCCTGCAACCGGGCGTTCGCGACGCTGATCTGCGGATCGAGCCCCGATCCCGACGCGGTAACCGCGTCGGCGGGCACCTTGACGTCGGCGGCGAGACCGTTGAGCGTCCGGTACGCGAGGACCCGCTCGGGAACCGTGCCCGAGTCGCAGACGTAGGTGCCGTCCTTGTTCTTCTCGTACACCGCGTTGCCGGCCTGGTCGGTGACGTCGTTGCCGTCCTTGTCGGTGGCCTGCACCGGCACGCAGTACGGGTCGCTCGCCGTCGCGTAGATGTTCGTGGCGTCGCTGATGCTCACCCCGGGGATGTTGCCGACGAGGTTCGGATTCGAGGGTCCGAGGTTCGAGCCGGAACTCGACATCGCGTCGTAGCCGTCACCGGCCTTCGACGGGCGCGGCTGGAAGTACTGCACCAGGGCGTTGCCGTCCTTGTCGGTGAAGTTCTGGCCGATGAGCGCGGAGCCGACGACCTTGCCGTTCTGCTTCACGAGGGACCCGTTCGCCCGCTTCGACATCGTGACCTGCGAGATGCCGGTGACGACCAGCGGATAGACGAAACCCAGCAACACGGTCAGAACAACGGTCATGAGCAAGCCGGTGACGAACTGGCGACGCAGCATCAGTGCACTCCGAGCGCGGTGACGATGAGATCGATGGCCTTGATCCCGATGAACGGGGCGATGATCCCGCCCACCCCGTAGATGAGCAGGTTCCGACGAAGGATCGCGGCCGCGCCCATGGCACGGAACTTCACGCCGCGCAGTGCCAGCGGGATCAACGCCACGATGACGAGGGCGTTGAAGATAACGGCCGACAGGATCGCCGAGTGCGGGTTGCTCAACCGCATGATGTTGAGTGAGTCGAGCTGCGGGAAGACACCTGCGAACATGGCCGGGATGATGGCGAAGTACTTCGCGATGTCGTTCGCGATTGAGAAGGTGGTGAGCGACCCACGCGTGATGAGCAGTTGCTTGCCGATCTCGACGACATCGATGAGCTTCGTCGGGTTGGAGTCGAGGTCGACCATATTCCCTGCCTCCTTGGCCGCGGTCGTGCCGGTG
>DATCCI010000447.1:0-3971 GCA_036511415.1 Acidimicrobiia bacterium | reverse complement strand
CAACCGGGCCGCCCTCGGCCTCGTCCGCAAGCTCGTTCCCGACGCCACCGTACGCTTCGCCGGCGGCGAGTACGAGGCCGCGATTCCCCTGCCGCGCGCGAGCTGAGCGGCCTCGGCCGGAGCGCCCGTCAGCGCGAATTGCCGGCGCGCATCAGCGCGAATCGCCGGCGCGCATCAGCGCGAGTTGCCATTGCGCGCCGGGCGATCGCCGAGGCGGAACACGAAACGCAAACCCGACCACGTTTCGTCGACGGCGCACACTTTGTTGTCGACGAGACCATGCGCGAGTCCGAGCTCGCGAACGATTCCTTCGCGCAGATCGGTCGCCACGTACGCGGTGCGCTTCGGCCACGCGATCCACAACCCGCCCGCCGGTTCGATCGTGCGCGCCAACCCGTCGAAGCGACGTTCGAGCTCCGCGCGACGCGTCGCGAAGAAGAGCACGACGTCTTGCGCGCCGCGCGCTTGCGTGCGTAGTCGCACTCCGTCCGGTAACGGATTGAGCGCGCGCTCGAAGCCCGCGGGCGCGCGCACCAGCGCGAGGCGTGCCCCCGGCTTGATGCCGAGCTTTTGGGGAAGGGGCGTCCCCGAGTACCCCGCCACGAGTCGCAGTCAATCGCGGTTGAACCGTGCGGTCAATCAGGGCGGATCGCCCATACGCCAGCGCGCGAATCGCGGCACCGTCGTCGCGATTGCCGCAACACCTACGAGGCACAGCAATCCACCGGACACGACCGAGATCGTCGGCGTGAACGCGCTCGCTACCAGACCACCCTCGAGGTCACCCAGACGAGGTCCACCGGTGACGACGAGGATGTTCAACGACGCCAGCCGACCGCGAAGCCCGTCGGGAACGACGAGTTGCTGCACCGTGTTGCGGAAGACGGCAGAGATGACATCGGCGCCGCCCGCGACCGCGAGGGACGCGAGCGCGAGCCCGAGGTTGGCTCCTACCAGCCCGAACGCGGTTATCGCGGAACCCCACACCACGACCGAGACCAGGATCGCGAGCCCGAGGCGGCGGACCCGGCCGATCCAGCCCGAGCTCACGGCGGCCAGGAACGCCCCGAGCGCAGGCGCTCCGAGCAGGAGGCCGACGACCGCCGGGCCACCGTGGAACCGCGTCCGGGCGAGCACCGGGAACAAGACGCGGGGCATCCCGAACACCATGGCGACGATGTCGACGGTGAACGTCGACTGGAGCACCCGCTTGCCCCTCACGTAGCGCAGTCCATTGAACACAGCCGCGATCCCGACGTCGTCCTCATGGCCCTCGGCGGGAACGGGGCGCTGCGAGTGGATCAGGAACGCGGCGGTGAGCGCCGCGATATAGCTCACCACGTCGATGCCGTAGGCCCAGGAGAGGCCGAACCCGGCAACGACGAGGCCGCCGAGCGCGGGGCCGACGACCGCCGCGCCGTTCCACATGACCTGGTTGAGCGCCGCCGCCTGCGGCAGGAGCTCGCGCGGCACGAGCCTGGGGGTCATGGCTGCCCGCGTGGGCATGGAGACGGAGAGGAACGCGGCGCTCAACGCGGCTCCGCCGTATACGAGCACCAACGGCGGATGGCCCAGCTGCGCGCCGAACAGCAACAGCGCGGAGGCGGTCATCAGGCCGACCTCCGCGAAGACGAGCAGCCGCCGGCGATCGCGGCGGTCGATCTGTGGTCCGAAGCCGATCGAGACGAGCGACATCGGGACGAGCTGCGCCAGCCCGATGAAGCCGACGGCGAGGGACGAGCCCGTGAGGTCGTAGACCTGGATGAGGAGCGCGACCAAGGTGAACTGGCTGCCGACCTGCGAGAGCAGCTCGCCGCCCCAGAGGAGCCGGAAGTCGCGCGACACACGCAGCGGGGAGATGTCGATCGCGAGACCGCGCACCCGACCGGAAAGGGCCCGGCGACGGCCCGGTGGAGCAGCGGTCACAGGACGCGGAACAATACCGACGGCCGGTCGGTTACAAATCCCGACTTGGCTACTGGCGTTTTCACCGCCGGGAGCCCTAGCCTGCCCGCCGAGACCGACAACGACGACAACGACGACAACGACGACGAAAGAGGCATCGCATGGCGCTGCGCCTGGGCGACGAAGCCCCCAACTTCACGGCTGAGACCACCGAGGGCACGATCAACCTCTACGACTATCTCGGCGACGGCTGGGGGGTCCTGTTCTCGCACCCGAAGGACTACACGCCGGTCTGCACGACCGAGCTCGGCGCGGTGGCAAAGCTGAAGCCCGAGTTCGACAAGCGAAACGTGAAGGTCATCGGACTGTCGGTCGACGAGCTCGGCAACCACAAGGGCTGGGCCGACGACATCGAAGAGACGCAGGGCGCGAAGTTGAACTTCCCGCTCATCGCCGACTCCGACCACAAGGTCTCCGACCTCTACGACATGATCCACCCGAACGCCAACGACACGCTCACCGTGCGCTCGGTCTTCATCATCGGCGCCGACAAGAAGGTGAAGCTCATCATCACCTACCCGGCGTCCACCGGCCGGAATTTCGACGAGATCCTGCGCGTGATCGACTCGCTGCAGCTCACCGCGAACTACAGCGTGGCGACGCCGGTGAACTGGAAGAACGGCGAGGACGTCATCATCGTCCCTGCGGTCTCCGACGAGGACGCCAAGGCGAAGTTCCCGAAGGGCTGGAAGGCGCTGAAGCCGTACCTCCGGGTCACGCCGCAACCGAACAAGTAGGCGTCACGAGTAGGCGTCAGTCGCGGATGTACTCCCAAGCTTCGCCCCGCAGGTACAACCGGTGGCGAGGACCCGGGACGTCCAGCCGCGCGAGCTCGTCGTAGGCGACGTCCTCGGGATACACGCACACCGCGACGTCGTCGACGAAGTGGAACCTCGGCAGGTAGTCGACGGGAACGGCCGCGGCGATCGCTCGCATCGCGTCGGCCACAGTCGCGAACTGTCGTAGGTCGAGGAGCGTCACGTATTGCGGCGGCGCGAGCTCGATGTCGCCCGCCGCGCGCGCGTCGAGCGCCTCTCCGGGACCGAACCACTGCAGCATCTCGGTCTCCGCACCGTCGGCGACCTCGTCGCCGCCGGCGACCGGCCCGACGAAGAACCACGTCGCGAACCGCTTCGGGGATCCTTCGGGTGTCGTCCAGTTCGAGAGGTGCAAGAGCGCGTCGGCGTCGACGTCGACACCGGCTTCCTCCTTCGCCTCGCGCACGGCGGCGCGGCGCGCGGCGCGCGACAGGTCGTCGGGCGTGTCGCCGTAGTCGCCGGGATCGATACGTCCACCCGGGAACACCCACGCGCCGCCGTGGAAGGCCAGCTTCGACGATCGTCGCCCGAGCAGAACCTCGAGCCCGCCGGATCCGTCTCGCAACAGCACCACCGTCGCCGCGGGCGCCGCTTCGACACTGTTCGCCGCGCTCGCCGGTCCGCCGGCTCGGCGCTGCTCAATCCAGTTGTTCAACGGAGAGCTGACCCTTCTCGTGGCGCGCTCGCAATACCTTCTTGTCGAACTTTCCGACCGACGTCTTCGGCACCTCCTCGATGAAGCTCCATCGTTCGGGTACCTGCCACTTGGCCACGTGCTTGCCCAGATACGCGGCGAGCGCGGACGCATCGACCTCGGATCCCCCGGTTCGCACCACGCAGGCGAGCGGACGCTCGTCCCAACGCGGATCGGGCACACCGATGACGCTCGCCTCGAGCACGTCGGGATGGCCCATCAGCAGGTTCTCGAGCTCGACCGAGCTGATCCACTCGCCGCCGGACTTGATCACGTCCTTCGCCCGGTCGGTGATCTGGATGAATCCCTCGGGCGACACGCTCCCGACGTCGCCGGTTCGCAGCCAGCCGTCGTCGAACTTCTCCGGCGACGGATCGCGGTAGTACGAGGCCGTGATCCACGGGCCGCGCACCTCGATCTCGCCGACCGTCTCGCCGTCCCACGGCAGGGGTCGCCCGGCGTCGTCGACGATCCGCAGTTCGACTCCGCCGACG
>DATCCI010000446.1:0-5098 GCA_036511415.1 Acidimicrobiia bacterium | reverse complement strand
GCGCCGTTCGGGTTGTAGATCGCGACGCCGCCCTGCTGGTTGGGAACCCACGTGGAGCCCAGGCCGACGACGATCTCCTGCTGGCCGTTGTTGGACAGGTCGCCGACGGCCGGCGTGCTGTCGATCGCCGTTCCCGTCTGCTGCGGCCAACCGGGCAGGTCGCGACCGCTGGCGCCGTCGATCACGTGCAGCAGACCGTTCTCGTGTCCGATGACGATGTCGCGCCGGCCGTCACCATTGAGGTCGGCGATCGTCGGCGACGAGCTGCGGTCCCACCCGCTCGAGTTGTCGGTCCACGACGCCTTCGTCGACACCGTCGACGCGCCCGCGGGTTGCGGCACCGTAAGCGCGGCGACCGGCACGACGATCGCGACAGTCAGGAGAACGGGAAAGAAGCGAGTACGCACAGGATGGCCCTCTATTCGCGGGTGCACCCAGTGATATCGGCACCGCGACGAACCCGCTTGATCGCAGGGGCCCTCCGGGACCCGATCGGAGAACGTCCCCGCGCCCGCACCGGACCCGATGTCTCCTGGGGAAGCGGATCTGCGGGCAATACTGTCCCGATTCGGAAGGATCGGTCTTGACCAACGACCACGTCGACATCCACAAGCTCGCCGCCGAGATCGAAGCGGAGGTACGCGCACGCCGGGCCGCGGGCGAGTACCCGCCGGGCTTCGAACGCGAGCTCGACCGGCTGTTCGATCGGTTCGCACCTCCCGAGGTGAGCAACGACTTCGACGCCGCGCTCGAGCGGGCGGAAGATCTCGTGATCGTCGATCCGGTGATCCCGGTCGCTTCCCGGAGTCCGGTCCTGGGTGCCGTCAAGCGCATCATGTCGAAGCTGCTCGGGTGGTACCACGTCTGGCTCGCCCAACAGATAAGCGCGCTGGCGACCGCGATCAACACCGCGCTCCGGCTGCTCGGCGGGCGTGTCGTCGACCTCGAGCACGTGACCGGCGACATCGCCCGCGCGCGCGGTGTCGGCGCCCGGATCGCCGCCCGGCGCGACGACGCGGCGTGGCAGGCGCAGGCGACGGACGCTTTGCGCGGCTGCACCGGCCGGATCGCCTTGGTCGAGTGCGGCGACGGTGCCCTGCTCGGCTCGCTCGTGAGCGCCGGCCTCGACGCCTACGGCGTCGAGCCTCGCGCCTCGGTCGCCGACGCCGCGCTCGCGCGCGGGCTGGAGGTTCGCATCGACGACGGCGCCGCGCACCTCCACGCGGTCGGCGCCGCCGCCTTGGGCGGTTTGGTGCTCCGCGGTCTCGTCGAGCGGGCCGCGCTCGGAGAACTGCTGCTGCTCGTCGACGCGGCTGCGGCCAAGCTCGCGCCGGGAGGACGGCTCGTCGTCTGCAGCTTGCAGCGGCACGCATGGGGGCGCGACGCCACCGCCGCCGAGGCCGATCTCGTCGCCGGCCATCCGCTGCATCCCGACACGTGGCACGCGGTGCTCCCCGAACAGGGATTCGTCGACGTACAGGTACAAGCCGCGGGCGCCGACGCGTACGTCGTCACCGCGACCCGCACCGACGAATGACCGCCGTCCATCAATTCGTCCCCACGCTCGCTCCGCGCGACGCGCTCGGCAAGCACTACCTCGCGGTACAGGAGACCCTGCGCGGCGCCGGCTACCGCTCCGACATCTACTCGTACGAGGCCAAGGACGAGTACAAGCGTCTAGCACGGCCGTTCACGTCGTTCGCAGCCGACCGTCGCGGCGAGCCGACCTGGCTGCTCTATCACTCGTCGGTCGGCTCTCCGGTGGCCGACTTCGTCGCCGCCCGCGACGAGCCGCTGATCGTCGATTACCACAACATCACGCCGGCGCCGTTCTTCTCGCGGTGGGAACCCGCGACCGCGGGCGCGCTCATGAAGGGACGAAGGCAGCTGGCCGAGCTCGAGACCCGGGCCGAGCTGGGAATCGCCGATTCCGCGTTCAACGCGCAGGAGCTGACCGACCTCGGGTACGAGCGGACATCGGTCGTCCCCATCTTGTTGGACATCACCGCGTTCGACGCGACTCCGTCCGACCCCGCGACGCTCGGCCGCCTGTCGGATGCGAAGACCCTCGGCGGGGGCGACTGGCTGTTCGTCGGGCGGCTCGCGCCGAACAAGGCGCAACACGACCTCGTCAAGGCGTTCGCCGCGTACCGACGCCTGTACGACGAGCGCGCGCGTCTCCATCTCGTCGGCGGGTCGTCGTCGCATCGATACGAGACCGCGCTCTCCGACTTCGTCGGGGCGCTCGGCCTCGGTGACTCGGTGGAGATCGCCGGGCCGGTCAGCGCAGGTGCGCTGACCGCGTACTACGAATCCGCCGACGTCTACGTCATCGAGAGCGAGCACGAGGGCTTCTGCGTACCCCTCCTCGAGGCCATGCACCATCGCGTCCCGATCGTCGCCTACTCGGCTACCGCCGTACCCGAGACGCTCGGCGACGCCGGGCTCCTGCTCGACGCGAAGGACGCGTACACGGTCGCGGCGGCCGTCCATCGCGTCGTCACCGACGGCGATCTGCGCGTGCAACTGATCGAAGCCGGTCTGGCTCGACTGGGCGACTTCGACATCGCGAGCTCGCGGCACAAGCTGCTCGATGCGATCGCGCTCGTCGCGGGTTCACCGTCATGATCGTCTCGGTGTCATGATCGTCCATCAGTTCGTCCCGACCCTCGAGCCCGGCGCGGTCGGTGCGCACACCCTTGCCGCGCGCGCCGTGCTGCGCGCCGCCGGGCACAGGTCCGAGATCTTCGCGGGCGAGGTCGATCCCGCCTGGGCCGACCTCGGGGTGCAATCGGCGCGCGACGCGCGGGGGCGCGCGGCCGACGTCATCGTGTACCAGATGGCCATCGGCTCGGTTGTCGCCGACACCGTGCTCGAGCGCGACGAGCCGATCGTGGTCAACCACCACAACCTCACGCCGATGCGGTACATCGCGGGGTGGCAGCCCGTAGCCGCGCACGGCGTGGCCTGGGGCCGCGGGCAGCTCCGCGAGCTCGCCACGCGAGCTCGCCTCGGCGTCGCGGTGTCGAGCTACAACGAGAACGACCTGATCGAGGCCGGCTTCACCCGCACCACGGTCGTCCCCGTCCTGGTCGATCTCGCGACCCTCGACGTCGAGCCCGGTCGCGAACCCGCACGGACCGACGCGGTGACCTGGCTGTTCGTCGGGCGGCTCGCGCCGAACAAGGCCCAGCACGACATCGTCAAGGCGTTCGCCGCGTACCGCCGGTTCCACGACGCCGACGCGCGCCTGCACCTCGTCGGGGGCGGGCGCGAAGAGGGCTACGCGCACACCCTCCGGCGATTCATCCATGCGCTGGGTCTCGACGACGCAGTGACGCTCGCCGGCGCGGTCTCTTCCGCCGAGCTCGCCGCGTATTACCGCGCCGCCGACGTGTTCGTCGTATGCAGTGAGCACGAAGGCTTCTGCGTGCCGCTCCTCGAGGCCATGCACTACGGCGTCCCGATCGTCGCATTCGGGGCGGCCGCGGTACCCGAGACGTTGGGCGACGCCGGCATGCTCCTCGACGTCAAGGACCCGTGCACGATCGCGGCGGCGGTGGATCGGGTCGCCGGCGACGCGGCACTGCGGCGACAGCTCGTCGCCGCCGGGGCGCGTCGGGTCCGCGACTTCGACGTCTCGCGTACCGGGCCCGCGTTCGTCGAGGCCGTGACGTCGGCGGCTCGTCCGGCAGGAGGCCCGACATGAGGAGCGCACGATGAAGCTCGTCGTCGTCACGCCGCGCTACGGCGACGAGATACCCGGCGGAGCCGAGACGGCCGCGCGCCTGCTCGCGACGCGCCTCGCCACCCGCCCCGACTTCGACGTCGTCGTGCTCACGACCTGCGCGCTCGATGCGAGCACGTGGGCCGATCACTACCCGGCGGGCGCAACCGAAGTCGGCGGCGTGCGCGTGCACCGCTTCGGGGTCGAGGGACGGCGGGCCGCCGACTTCGATGCGAGTACCGACCTCGTCGTACGCAGTGGGCGCCGGGTTACCGACGCGCAACAGCGGGCATGGATCGAAAAGCAGGGTCCGGTCGCGCCCGGGCTGATCGAGGCGATCGCGCAGTGCGACGCCGACGCGATCGCGTTCCATCCCTTCCTCTACCACCCGACGGTCGCGGGCCTCCCGCGTGTCGCAGATCGCGCGATCCTCCACCCGGCCGCGCACGACGAGCCCATGCTCCGCTTACCGCTCTTTCGCTCGGTGTTCGGCGCGGCCGCCGGTCTCGCGTACTGGAGCGATCCCGAGCGCCATCTCGTCGAGCAGCGCTTCGCCGTGGCGTCGAAGCCCGCCGTCGTCGTCGGGCTCGGCGTCGACCCCGGCGAAGGAAGCGAGGCCGCGGCCCGGGGCGAGCTCGGCCTCGACGACCGTCCGTTCCTCCTGTGCCTGGGTCGGGTCGACGACGGGAAGGGTGCGCGGCTGCTCGCGGAGTGCTTCGCGCACTACAAGAACCGCCGCGCGGGACCGCTGCAGCTCGTCTTCGCCGGGCCGGTGGCCAACCAGCCGCCGGCGCATCGCGACATCACGACTGTGGGCGCAGTCAGCGATGCGGTGAAATGGGGGCTCCTGCGCGGCGCGCGGGCGCTGGTGTCGCCGAGCGCGTTCGAATCGTTCTCGATCGTCTTGATGGAGGCCTGGTCGGTCGGAACCCCTGCGCTCGTCAACAGTCGGTGCGCGGTGACGGTCGACCACGCCCGGCGGTCCGGTGGCGCTCTCGCCTTCGCGAGCTACGCCGAGTTCGAGGTCGAGCTCGATCGGCTGAACGGCTCGGCCGCGCTGCGCGCCGCGCTCGGCCGCGCGGGGCGCACGTACGTCGACCGTCACTACACCTGGGACGACGTGATCGATCGATACGCCCGCTTCGTTCAACGGGTGGGCACGCACCGGCTCCGGACTCCGGACTGATCGCGCACTCGCCGTATAACTTGTTCGACGTGTCGCTGCTCACGTTGCCACGTCGAGTTGCGTACCGCGCCCGCCGATCGGCGCGAGGGGTTTCGTACAGCCGCCCGGCGAAGCTTCGCCACGCGATCTCCCAACCCTGTACGTTCGATCAGATCCGCTCGAGCGATTACGGCCAATGGTGTGAG
>DATCCI010000445.1:0-2684 GCA_036511415.1 Acidimicrobiia bacterium | reverse complement strand
TGTCGGCGGTGACCAGGGTCTTTTCGTTCGTGCCCGAGCCCGGACACGGCAGTCCCAGCGACCCTTCGGTGAGCGCCGTGAAATACACGGTGCTGCCATCGCCGGCCATTGTTCCCGGCTCATCGCGGCCGCCACCTAGGTGTGTTCCGCAAGTGCTAAGCAGGTCGTTGGAGACCTGACCGCCGCTCACCCCCACCAACAGCGGCCGCTGGTTACCGACGCCGACATACTCGTACACCGTCGTCCCGCTCGCCGTTCCTTCGTGCTTCGTCTTGTCAAAGGGCCACTTGACTTCGCGTGTCGGCATTTCCCATACGACGTGTGAGAAGTCCGAGGTCTGCGCCTGAGGACCCGAGCCCGTAGATCCTCCCCGTGGTCCTTGAGGGCCGTTTTCGGGTGGCGTGTTCGGACCGATGTCGACGAACGTACCGTCGAGATGGCGGACATAGAGGTCGTCCTGGCCATGCGGCGGTGTCGGCATGCTGAACAGCGCCATACCGGTCAGCGCATTGTATTCCCACGGGGTGATGACCGGGAACAGGGATGCGGACGGCGCGAGCGGAGTCGTCACCCAGCCACCGCTCGTCCGCGTAAACGCATAGGGCGAGCCAACAGCGCTGGAGACCTGCGATGTACACGATTCGGCGCCGGCGAAGCACTGGATGCTCGAAGCGATCAAAGACGACCCGCCAGGCGACACCTCAGCAGGTTTACCGGTGAAGTCGGTGGAGCCGACCACCGCGCCGTTCTTCTGCGCCGGGGTCACCATCTCATAGGCGCGGCCGTCGGGCAGCCCTTCACCCGAGGTGTCATAGACGAAGGTGTGATCCGGGCTTGTGGTCGTGCCGTTCGCGTTAGCGGCCACCACGCGCCAGTGGTAGGTCATGTTCGCGGCCAGGGGCGGCGCGGCCAGGGGCGGTATGCGTTGAGAGACGGATTCGTCTGCCGACCCGGGTGCGATGATCGCTTCGCCGGCTGGGACGCTCGTGCCGTGCGCCGGTCCGCCCGGCTGGTAGGGGATGGTGTCGTATTCGAAGTGGTAGTGGGTTTCGGCGCCGTTCGGGTTGATCTTCGCGTTCAGCCGCGCTGAGGTTTCGCTCAGTTCCGTGACCGTCGCTGAGTCGATCGACGGCGGCGGCAGCGTTGCGAGGGTCGCGTCCTGAGTGAGACTCGACCCGTTGAGGTTCCCGGCCCTCAGGCGGAAATGGTAGGTCGTGCCGGCGGTGAGACCCGTGACGTCCGCGTAGACTTCGACCGGAGCGCTTCCCGTCCCGATTTCCGCAGCTGTCTGCGCGCATGGCGCCGTCGCCCCGCTCGCGTACGGGTCGGGGGCTTCCGGTTGATAGCCAGCTTGATCGACGTATTCAAACCGACATTCCGTCACTTCCAGGCCGGCGGGGTTGACCGTGCCGTTGAGCCTCGCGCCCACCGGGCCAACTTCCGAGGCTGAGGCGGTCGTCACATCCGGGATCGGGAGGGCGGCGCTATAGACAGACACCTGGCCCGCCACAGGGTTTGAGAGATAGCTCTCGCCGCTGGCGGAGCTGACAGCGATGCCCGCGGCGGCAAACGGCGTCGCGACCGAGTCGCTCGCGCCGCACCCGCTTTCTTGCGTGAGGTTTTCCGCGACGTTGCAGGGCGGCGAACCGCCGGGCTCGACCACTTCACCAGAGCCGTTGAAAGCGTAATGGTTGATCGCAGGCGCGGCAGTGGCGACATACAGATCGCCGCTGACCGGCTCGATCGCGGTCGCGAGCGGCGTCGGCGGGCCGCCCACTTCGAATCCTCCGGGCGCGACCTCGCCAATGGGTTTCCCGGCCGAGTCAAACTTTTCGACCGCTTTGTCTGTGTTGACCTTGAAAAAGCTTCCGGCCGCATCGAGCGCGAGCCCGCTCGCGGCCGTGTAATGTACGCCCATCGTCAGTTCGCCTGCGAAGCTTCCGTCCTGTCCGAGCTCGAACAACTGAGAGCTACCAAGAAGTTCTTTATTGGTGTTTTCCACGTTCAGTACGTCGAGCCTGCCGGTCGCGTCAACCGCGACGCCCGCCAGCGAACCGAACGTTTTCGCAGTCGTCGTCGAACCGTCGAGCTGGCCGCCCGAGCCCCACGTCGCGACCAGATTGCCAGAAGAATCGAACTTGGACACCCTGTTGTCGGCGGTATCCGCGACATACACATCATGAAACGACGCGCTCGCCGGATCGTTATCGACCGCGAGGAACTCAGCCGTCGTGAACTGGCCGGGCGCCGAACCCGCAGTGCCCGCCACGCAGGTCAAGGCCGAAGTGCACGTGTTGACGCCCGCGCCGCCGACATCGGCGCCGAACGCCAGCAGGAAGTTGCCCAGCGCATCGAACTTCTCGATTCGGTGGTTGCCGGTATCCGCGACATAGACGTCACCGCTGGACTGGTCGATCGCGACGCCCTGCGGGTTGCTGAGCGAGCCGAAAGTGTTGAGAAGCTTGCGTGTCTGGCCGGCGAGCGCCGGGGTGGATGCGAACGCGAGCACGCAGAGCGCCAGCACCGCGGCCAGAGCAAAGCGACGCACGAAGAGAACCGGGCTCATCACAGCCGGGGCTCGCTGGACGAGCCACAGGGAGCGAGGGGTGCTCGAGTCGCGCCAGGCGCGCCAGCCGCCGAGCGAACAGCGCGAGCGGGCAGATCCGCTGGCCCAGGTCGCGTCA